>JBCCZF010000320.1:0-4540 GCA_039188035.1 Bacteroidota bacterium
ATTTACCGGATAAATGATGGAATTGCAGGTATTGCATTGGATTTCATGGGTCACGGTATTGGTGATTCTCCGGTATAGGCTACCAAATACATGTCTCTGGTAAAACGTTATTTTCATGTCCCGGTTAAAACATTCGGGACAGTTGTTGGCAATATCGTATTGCATAATCACCTTTATTTCTTGCTTGCTCATAATCCATCGTTTACTCTAAGTGATATTTGCATAATGGTTCCTTCCTTGTTGGAAGAAAGCACCTTTATCTTACCCTTATGGTATTCTTCCACAATACGTTTTACCAAGGATAAGCCCAATCCCCATCCCCTTTTCTTTGTGGTAACCCCTGGATTGAAGATGTTCTGGAAATCACTTTTGGGGATTCCCTGGCCGGTATCGGCGACCAGAATGTTTACATATTTACCGTCCGGTACTATTTCCAAGGCAATATGCCCCTTGCCCTTCATGGCATCTATTCCATTTTTTACCAGATTTTCTATAGTCCAGTTATAAAGCGACGGATTCAAGAGCACCGCCAATTCCTCTACCTTGGAACTAAAGGAGAACTGGATTAGTTTAGAACTTCTTCGCTTCAGATATTCAAAAGCGTCCCGGGTCTCTTTTACAATGTCGTGGGGCTTTAGTTCCGGAAGGGAACCTATTTTGGAAAAACGCTCCGTGATGGTCTCCAGACGGGAAATGTCCTTCTCGATTTCCAGGGGAATCTCGGGATTGATGTTCTCGCCCTTCAAGAGCTCGTTCCAGCCCAAAAGGGAGGAGAGCGGGGTTCCGATCTGGTGGGCCGTTTCCTTGGCCATACCTGCCCAGAGTTTGTTCTGTTCGGAGGCTTTGTTGGTCTTAAAAAAGAAAAAGATCACCGCCCCAAACAGAATTATGATAAGCAACAGGGCAATGGGGTAGTATTTAAGCTTATTCAAAACCTCGGAATTCCCATAGTACAAAGTGGCCAAATGTTCCCCTTGTTGATCAATTGCAATGGGGTTGTTCTCCTTCTGGAAGGTTTTGATTTTTTCATGGAGATAACTGGTATCCAAAATTTTTTCCTTGGGGATATTATTGGTGCGCATGGAACCATCCTTGTTCAGCAATATCATAGGGGTAGAGGTATTGTTCTGGAAAACCTTTAGGTGCAGGTTGCCCAAATCCATATTCTCGGAAGATTGAAGCAGCTCCGATTGGGCCGTGGCCCATACCTCCATTTTAAGGCGCTCCTCTTCCTTGAACTTTTTAAAAAAACTATTGGTGTTCCAAAGAATCAAGCTTACGATGCCAAAGGCCGTAATCAAGAATACAATATTAGAGGCTTTCTGTCCTGCACTAAATCCCATCCATATGGTTTAACGGATGTGCCCCAAATGGTTTAGGGTCCATCCAATATTAAAGATAACGTAAAATAGGCCAAAATGGTGTGTAAGGGATGCTTGGGAATTCCCTGAATACTATTTAAATTGGTTACCTTTGATGGTCTATGGCCCAGATGCTTTCCATATGGCCCAAGAAGGTGGGTACAGCAGTCTTACACAGCTATTTATTGGGTGCGGTAGGCCCTAGGCCCATTGCTTTTGCCAGTACCATGGATGCTGAAGGAAGGCCCAATCTGGCCCCGTTTAGCTTCTTTAATGTTTTTAGTGCCGAGCCGCCAATCCTTGTTTTTTCCCCCTCGCGCAGGGTCAGGGACAACACCACAAAACATACTTTGGAAAATGTTAGGGAGACTGGGGAGGTGGTCGTAAATGTGGTGAATTTTAATATGGTACAGCAGATGTCCTTGGCGAGCACCGAGTACCCCAAGGGGGAGAACGAGTTTATAAAATCCGGACTTACCATGTTGCCCTCAGAGGAAGTAGGGCCCTATCGGGTGGCGGAATCCCCGGTACAATTTGAATGCAAGGTAATTAAAATTGAACCTTTGGGGACACAGGGTGGTGCCGGTAACCTGGTTCTTGCGGAAGTAGTAAAAATGCACATGGATACAGCCATTTTGGATGCAAAGGGCGCTATTGATCCCCAAAAAATCGATCAGGTGGCCCGCATGGGCGGGAATTGGTATTCCCGTGCCCAAAAGGGCATGTTTCAAGTGCCCAAACCTCTGTCCCAAATGGGAATTGGCGTGGACCGGCTTCCCGAAGATATTCGATTGAGTACCATTCTTTCAGGGAACGATTTGGGCAAACTGGGTAATGTTGCCAAGATACCGTCCCATGAACAAATTACGGATTTTATGAAGGGCCATCCGGAAATACGGCAAATGGCAAAAACCGGAAACAAGGAATACCTCCATAGAAAGGCAAAGGAATATCTGGAGCAGGATGCTATTGATTGCGCTTGGAAAACCCTTTTGGCCAAATGAGGCAACCAAAGCTAATTTCTAATAGTGCATTAGCATGATATTTTGAATGTTCCAAATGCAACCGCAAGATTAGTGAAGACTTTCCCTTGGATGGTATATAATGTGGTATGAAACGGATACAATTATTCGAGTTTGAGGACCAGGTATGGTTCCCAAGTTGGCTTAGGGCCTGTTTAACCAATTTGATCGTGGTCCTTCAGCAAATGATGGGCACCCCTACCGTTTTGGCCCAGTTACTTGGGAGGATGCTCCGTAAACATAACGTGGCGGAGATCGTGGACCTTGGGTCGGGCTCCGGGGGTGCAATGCCCCAGGTACTACGAATTCTACGCTCGCAACAAGGTACCGAAAATACCGCCCTAACACTTACCGATCGTTTTCCCAACGCGAAACGGGTACAACATTTTGGGGAATCGGCAGCTGATGGCATTCGTTATCTTGGAACTTCCTTGGATGCGAGGGACTTGGCTTCGGCCCCTTCAGGAATAAAGACCATGGTCAACAGTTTTCACCATATGCCCCCGAATGTAGCCCGGGAAATTTTGAAATCCGCCCAGGAAAACCATCAACCTATACTTATCTACGAAATTGGTGAAAACAATATACCCCTATTGGTATGGATACTGTTTTTGCCCCTGTCCCTAACACTTTTGGTCATTATGTCGCTCTGTATGACCCCCTTCGTTAGACCCTTGACCTGGAGACAGCTCGTGTTTACCTATATTATCCCTGTTATCCCTATTTGTTATGCCTGGGACGGACAGGCCTCTTTGCCTAGAATGTATACCTTTGCGGATATGGAACTCCTGCTAAAGGGATTGGAAAATCCTGGTTACACCTGGGAAAAGGGATATGCTAAAAATGTAAAGGGTAAAAAAAAGGGAACGTATTTAATGGGAACTCCCCAATAACGTATATACAACAAAAGAGAATAAATAGACACTACTATGGAAATTCAGGGAAAAATTAAATTAATAGGGGAGACAAAAACCTTCGGCAATAATGGTTTTCGGAAACGGGAATTGGTCGTTACCACCGAGGAACAATATCCACAGCACATTTTGGTAGAGTTTGTGCAGGATAAAACCGATTTATTGGATCGGTTTGCGCTTGGACAAGAGGTAAAGATCAGTATAAACATCCGGGGACGGGAATGGACCAACCCCCAAGGCGAGGTAAAGTATTTTAACTCCATACAAGGATGGCGTATTGAAAATTTAGTTCAGGAAACGGCTCCGGATATGCCCCCGGTGCCGCCAATGGAAGCCTTTGAACCTGCGGACAACCTCAATGAGGAAGAGCATGACGATCTTCCTTTTTAAGGTTAAAAAGATTGTTTTTTGAGTTTCTTCCAGGGGGGTAGTTCAGGGTCATGTAAATGAAGCTTGCCCAAGCCATAACGCATATTTTTGGAAGATATCTTCCATCGCCCTTTACCATTGCGGTACTGCTTACTTTTCTTACCCTGCTTTTGGCTTGGGGCCTTACCGATAACCAATCCGAGGGTAACCATTTAGCGGCACTTTTGGCGTATTGGGAAAACGGGATTTGGGACAGTGGGTTGCTGGTTTTTGCCTACCAGATGATGCTCATATTGGTCTTGGGGCATGTTCTTGTCCTAAGCCCGCCTGTAGAAACACTTGTCCGAAAACTTACAGAATATGTGACCAATTCTGCAAATGCCGCTCTATTTGTGGTTTTGCCCACGTTGCTTGTCTCTTATTTTAATTGGGGCCTGGGGCTGATTTTTGGAGCTATTTTGGCCCGAAAGGTCGGGGAGCACGCGCAGACCCATTCCATTCCTATTAATTATCCGCTTATTGGGGCCTGTGGTTATGCAGGTCTTATGGTCTGGCACGGCGGTATTAGTGGATCGGCGCCAATAAAGGTATCCGAGGAGGGACATCTTCAGGCCCTGATGGCGGGCATGCCCAATTCCGAGGTTTTGACCCATCTCCCAGATACAATCCCTACTTCGGAAACCATATTTAGTCAGGGTAATCTTCTTGTTTTTCTAGCAGTGGTTCTTGTTCTTTCTTTTTTGGCCTTTCGATTGGGAAAGACGACCAAGCCTTTGCTTCCCAAACTTACGGTATATCGGTTTATTCGGGAGAATAGTGCAACAGAAGGAGCGGAACGCTTGGACAGTTCAAGGGTTTTGGCCGTGGTATTTGG
>JBCCZF010000321.1:0-4528 GCA_039188035.1 Bacteroidota bacterium
GCCTCCACCGCAAATCTGTTTTCCAAAAACAGAAAACGATAACCGTAGCCAATTCCGATTCCTCCATAAATTAATCTTCTTGTATCACGTACATATACGCCATAGCCCTCGGAATTAACGATACGTTCAATGTTATCCTCTCCTTCAAAGTTGCTGATGGCCCCGAAGGCTTCCAAAAAATGACTCCAATGCTCATTTCCCTGCCAATAAAACCGAACGAAAGGATTTATATCATAAATGGGTTCTTCACCATGGTCAAAACCACCCAGGGAAGTATCGCCATCGTACATAAAAGAATCCACATACAAATGGCCAAAGGAGGCAAAAGCGATGCCCGCCGCAAATTTACCCCCAATATCCTTGGCAACGGAAACGTTTGGGCTTGCCAAGGTCCAGTATATGAGATTGGTGCCTACTTCCCAACCGTTGGGCAATGCTTCCCTTTCGGTTTGCCCAAGGACTTTCCCAAGCGGTAACAGAAAGATAATTATTGCAAGCAATGAGGCTTTGGCCATACAGGATATTTATACCAAAATTAGGGTATCACGGGATAAGGGGAAAATGATTTCCAAGGATTTCAATGGTACCGATAGTTTGTCTTAAGATGGCCCTGGCGGTTCTAGAACTAAACATTTGAAAAAGGGATATACAAACGCTGTTACCACGGTAACTTAAGGTTGATGAACCACTCCCTTTGAATGGTGGAAAAATAGACCCAAAGCATAAGACAGAACTGTACGGGAATCCTGAACCACAAATCGAACAACCCTTGTTGATGGCCACTATCCGCGAGGTAGTTGATATTTTTCAAGGCCAGTGTTACGTTTGGCGGGAGCATTAGGATCAAAAAAACAATTAGCGCCCAGGCCGCTATTTTTTGATATTTGGGTACCAACAGACCAAGGCCCAATACCGTTTCCAAAATGCCCAAGGCGTATACGGGCCACTTTTTTGTGAAGGGCAGGTCCGGGACCAATTGGGCCAGTTCGGGAAACGCCCATTGGCCTACGGCCGTAGCGAACAACATAACGGCCATTCCTATACGCGCGGCCCTTAACAATTGCCATTCCCCGTGTTTTACCTTGGTAATGGCCAAAGCGATAAGAAAACCAAGTAACAGTAGTAAAAGAGATACCATATAAAGATGGATTAGTGAGGTCTGTTTTGAAACGGGTTTATAGGTGTTCTATTGAACCCTTGTTGCCCAATCTTAAATGAACATAAGACGGGTTCAGTACATACTCCCATCATGTTTTCCCTTTTCCCATCCGTGTTTTTCCAAATATTGGGCACCACTTTCCACGGCACCTTCCTCAAGGGTCGTTCCCATGGAGTCGTTCCAGCGGTTAAGGTATCCAAAAAGGGAGATTACCCCAAGCATTTCCACAATTTCCCCCTCGTCCCAATAGCGGTACAACCGTTCCTTGATTTCCCTATTCACGGCATTGGGTACCTGGGAAGCTGCCAGGGAAAAGTCCAGTGCGGCCCGCTCCGCCTCGGAAAAAGCGGGATGGGTCCGGTAATCCCAAATATGGTCCAATTGCTCTTGTTCCGCGCCGTAGCGTTCGGCCGCCCGGATTGCATGGGCCTGGCAATATCGGCAACCCGTGGCATTACTGCTTACCCAGGCGATCAGGCGCTTTAGGGCGGAGGTAACCCGCCCCTCATTGGCCATTACGGCCTTGTTCAGGTGAATAAAGGCCTTGGAAATAGCAGGCCGGTGCTGCATGGTTAAAACGGAATTGGGGCAGAAGCCCAGGGTTTCGTTAAAAAATCGGGCCAATTCCCGTGTCTCGGGATCGTGGTCCGGGTCTAATGGGGTCACTAGGGCCATATGTTCAGTTTATATGTTGGAAGTTTTTGTGGACTGCGGGACACACTGGTAAAGGGTCAAATTGTTGTACATTTAACCTTCACAAGAAACAAAAATTGTATGGGTACAACAAATCATATTACAACCAAATGGCTGGGCCAAATGGCCTTTGAGAGCAATAATCCCTCGGGACGTACACTTCGTATCGATGCGGGCCCCGAGGACGGGGGCCAGGGGAGTGGACTACGCCCCAAGGCCCTTATGCTTTCGGGTCTCGCGGGATGCTCCGGACTGGACGTGGCCTCCTTGATCAAAAAAATGAAATTGGAGGTGGACGATTTTACCATAGAAACCATTGCAAATCTCACCGAGGAACATCCCAAGTATTACGACGCGGTGACCTTGGAATATCACTTTTATGGCAAAAACCTGAAAGAGGACAAACTACAACGGGCCGTGGACCTCTCTGTGGAAAAGTACTGCGGCGTTATGGAAATGTTCCGCAGGTTCGCCCAGATGGAGGTGAAGGTGTTGTTTCACGAAAGGTAAAGTTCAAGTATCAAGTTCAAAAGAGGGTTAAACATGGAAAAGAAATTTGATTTGGAAGACCGTTTGGTCTATTTTGCTGCAGATGTTGTGGTTTTTTGTAGGGACCTGCCTAACGATATGACGGGTCAGTATTATGAAAATCAGTTATTAAGATCTTCTGGAAGTGCTGCCTTGAATTTTGGGGAGGCCCAAGGAACAAGCTCGGATAGGGATTATGTAAACAAAGCCGGAGTAAGTTTGAAAGAGCTCAAGGAATCCCGGGTTAATCTCAAGATCCTGACAAAGGTCCACTAGGGTGATTCTTTACAACGTGCGAAGCTGTTGGACGAGGGAAATCAATTGATACGAATTATCGCTACCATTATAAAGAACAAAAAATAAAACGTAAACAGGCTCTAAGACAAGTTTTGAACTTGAACGTGTCTCTTGAACTTGAACTTTTTCATCAATAATGCGCTGGATACTAAAACCCCGACCCGATGCAAAAGATATTGCCAGACTTTCCGGCGAACTCAAAGTGGATGCCTTGGTAGCCCAATTGCTGCTGCAACGTGGGATTGCGGATTATGGGCAGGCCAAACGATTCTTTAGGCCCCAATTGTCCCATCTGTACGATCCCTTTTTAATGCAGGATATGGAAGCTGCGGTACTCCGGATCCACAGCGCCATGACGCAAGGCGAAAACATTTTGGTCTATGGCGATTATGACGTGGACGGTACCACGGCGGTTGCCCTGGTATCTTCTTACCTGTTAAGCGAATATCCCCAGGTGGCCACCTATATCCCGGATCGGTATTCAGAGGGGTATGGGGTATCCCGGCAAGGCATTGATTTTGCGGAGGACAACGGCTTTAGTTTGATTATTGCCCTGGACTGTGGCATAAAAGCGGTAGATCAGGTGGCCTATGCCAAGGACAAGGGCATCGATTTTATTATATGCGATCACCATAGGCCCGGAAAGGAATTGCCGGAAGCCGTTGCCATATTGGATCCCAAACGTAGGGATTGTAACTATCCGTATCCGGAACTGTGCGGATGCGGCATTGGGTTTAAACTCGTTCAGGCCCTTGGCGCTCGGCAAGGAAAGCCTCTGGCCGATCTGGTTCCGTATCTGGATTTGGTGGCCACGGCCATAGGAGCGGATATTGTGCCCATTACGGGGGAGAACCGGATATTGGCGTTTTATGGGCTTCAGGTGATTAATTCGGAACCCCGGATCGGTTTCCAGGCGATTTTGAATCAGGTGAAGAAAAAGACCCTGACCATTACCGATGTGGTCTTTATCATCGCCCCGCGGATCAATGCGGCCGGGCGAATGGAACACGGACACTATGCCGTGGACCTTTTAACGGAGACCGATTTTGATCGGGCCACCCAATGTGCCGCAAAGATTGAAAAGTTCAATTATGACCGGAGGGAACTGGACCTGCATACTACGGAAGAAGCCCTGGAGCAAATTCGTGCCAATAGGGAAGAAAGCCGATGTACCTCCGTGGTCTACAAGGATTCCTGGCATAAGGGGGTAATCGGGATTGTGGCCTCCCGATTAACGGAAACCTATTACCGCCCCACGCTGGTCTTTACCAAGAGCGGGGACAAGCTGGCCGCATCCGCCCGTTCCGTAAAGGGGTTTGATGTGTACCAGGCCCTGGAAGCCTGTTCCGATCATTTGGAACAGTTTGGCGGCCATAAGTACGCGGCCGGACTCACCTTGGCCGAGACGCAATACGAAAACTTTAAGGCCCAATTTGAAAAAGTAGTCTCCGAAACCATAGAACCGAACTTATTGACGCCCGAAATTCAGGTCGATGCCCAAATCCAGTTACACCAGGTTAGCCCTAGGCTGTGGCGCATTCTCAAACAGTTCGCGCCCTTTGGCCCAGACAATAGAACCCCAGTTTTTATGGCGGAACAATTGCAGGATACGGGTTATGCCAAAGGGGTAGGGGAGGGTGAAAGGCATCTACGGCTTTCCGTGACCCAAAGCGGTTCCACGCCCATGGGCGCCATTGGTTTTACGTTGGGCGATAAACTTCCAGCAGTACAAAACCGACGTTTTTTTGATGCTGTTTTTTCCTTGGACGAAAATGAATGGCAAGGGCAGACCACGCTGCAAATGAAACTGCGGGATTTACGGTAGGCGTTAAAATTCAAGCGTAAAATCAA
>JBCCZF010000322.1:0-4528 GCA_039188035.1 Bacteroidota bacterium
TAAACAAAGACTCGATCACACAGGTGGCGTTCGATTTAGGGTTCAGTTCATCCCAGTATTTTGCCACCACGTTCAAAAAGTTCACGGGCCAGACACCCAAAGCCTACAGGATATTGGCAAAGAGGGGCTGAACCAAAATATGTACCGGATGACGGGCCCAACAAGCAAAAAGGAACGGCATTTTTTATTAGAATACGTATATTTGTGTCTTGACTTTTCTTTTTACGCATACCGTTTTGGGATTTTAGGCTTTAAAACGGGATGAGTATGACTTATATCAGGGTATAGCATGCAACTGTACAATACTTTAAGTGCAAAGGAAAGGGAGGTACTTATTGAGGAAGCCGGGCAGGAACGGCTTACGATCTCTTTCTACAAATATGCACACATAGGGAATCCCGTAATTCTTAGAAATCACTTGTTCATCCATTGGAACACCTTGGATGTCCTGGGGCGCATCTATGTGGCGCATGAGGGTATTAATGCCCAGCTTTCTGTGCCAGCCCAGAATTTTGAGGCCTTTAAGACGCAGCTGGACAGCATTTCCTTCCTGGAAAACGTACGTTTGAACATCGCCATTGAGCAGGACAACAAATCGTTCCTAAAACTAAAGGTAAAGGTTCGTAAAAAGATTGTTGCGGATGGGCTGGACGATGCGACCTTTGATGTTACGGATAAGGGAATTCACGTGGCAGCGGAGCAATTCAATACCTTAATCGAAGATCCGGATACTATTTTGGTGGATATGCGCAACCACTATGAGAGCGAAATAGGCCATTTTAAAAATGCCATTACCCCAGATGTGGATACCTTTCGGGATTCTTTGGACGTCATTGAAAAAGACCTTGCCGAATACAAGGAGAACAAAAAATTGGTGATGTACTGTACCGGGGGCATACGCTGCGAGAAGGCCAGTGCCTATTACAGGCATAAGGGTTTTAAGCAGGTATATCAGCTGGAGGGGGGTATTATCGACTATACCCGCCAAGTACGTAGCAAAGGCTTGGAAAACAAATTTAGGGGTAGGAATTTTGTTTTTGATCATCGAAGGGGGGAGCGTATCTCCGAGGAGGTCATTGCCCAATGCCATCAATGTGGCAAACCCTATGATGTTCATGTCAACTGTGCCAATGAGGCCTGTCATTTGTTATTTATCCAATGTCCGGAATGTGCTGAAAAAATGAACAATTGTTGCTCGGAGGCCTGCAAAAAGGTGCACCAACTTCCGTTGGAGGAGCAAAAAAAGCGCCGTCGGGGAAAAGAGGTGAGCAATAAGGTTTTTAAAAAGGGGCGTTCAGAGGTATTGATGTTCAAGAAATAGATCTTCTATTTTTAGTTGCGGCTCGTATTCAAAACCATTGTTGTTTTCAAATTTCGGGATAACAACCGGGATAATGGTGTGGCGCTGTCGGGACAAATTCCAATTTCCACTTATTTCTCCGTCCGTACTTCGTATTTTCGTCCGGGATCATCGTAATGGAAAGATCTACCAGAGGGTGGGGGTGGTATTACTTGCCGCCCCATCCACCTTCAACTTAACTTTACTCCAGTATAAAAAAATAGTATCTTTACCGTTACGAGTGTGTTTTGATATGTTATTGGTTTCGATGGGCCCCGCGATTACGTTTGTTTTCAACGAATTAGGGCGGCAAAGGAGCGGAATTGAGACGGGCACATTTCTAAAATTAAGTTGAACCTTAGAGGGTAAGACTTCTTCCTGGGAATCTGAGGAGGGGAAGGATTTACCACATCAAGATATAAAATATGGGGTGTAGCAGTTGTTCGACCGCTAAGGACGGACAGCCACGCGGTTGCAAGAACAATGGAACTTGTGGCACGGATGGCTGTAATAAATTAACGGTTTTCGATTGGCTTTCCAATATGTCGCCTCCCACAGGAACAAAGATATTTGACTGTATTGAGGTGCGATTTAAGAACAGTAGAAAGGAATTTTTTAGAAATCCGGATAACCTGAGTCTTGCCATAGGGGATATCGTGGCCACCCAGTCCCAGTCCGGACATGATGTGGGCATTGTTACCCTTACCGGTGAATTGGTACGGGTACAAATGAAACGAAAAAAGGTGGATTTTTCCGCCCCGGAACTTCCCAAAATATATCGCAAGGCCACACAAAAGGACATTGATAAATGGCAAAAATGCCGGTCCCGGGAAGAGGAAATAAAGAAAAGATCGCGGGAAATTGCCATTATTCTGGGACTTCAGATGAAAATTTCCGATGTTGAATTTCAGGGAGATGGTTCCAAGGCCACCTTTTATTATACGGCTGAGGATCGCGTAGATTTCAGGCAGTTGATAAAGGATATGGCCAAGGCTTTTGGCATCCGTATAGAGATGCGACAGATTGGGTACAGGCAGGAAGCCCAACGGCTGGGAGGTATTGGGTCTTGTGGTCGGGAACTTTGCTGTTCTACGTGGTTAACGGATTTCAGGTCTGTAAGTACGGCGGCGGCCCGCTATCAACAGTTGTCCCTTAATCCACAAAAGTTGGCCGGGCAGTGTGGGAAGCTTAAGTGTTGTCTCAACTACGAACTGGACATGTACTTGGAAGCCTTAAAGGATTTTCCCTCAACGGAGACCAAACTGTTTACGGAAAAGGGCGTGGCCTTTTGCCAAAAAGCCGATATTTTTAAGTCGACCCTCTGGTTTTCATATAAGAATGAACCCGCTAGTTGGCACGCGCTCAACAAGGATCAGGTCATGGAGATCGTTCAAAAAAATAAAAAAAAGGAAAAAGTGGCCAGTCTGGAAGAATATGTGATCGATACTCCCGTTAATACTAGTGAGGCCATAGTATTTGAAAACGTGGTGGGTCAGGATAGCCTTACCCGTTTTGACCGGCCCAAACGCAGAAGAAACAGCAATAAAAAGCGCAGAAGGAATCAAAAAAGACGTCCAAAAAATGCCTAGGATTTTCCTATATGCACTCGTAGCACTTCCTTTTCTTTCCTGTAACAATACCTTGGTAAAGGCAGAATATAATACCTTGGACAATGCCTCTTGGGATAAGGATCGCGCAATGGAGTTTCGTTTTTCCGAGATGGATACCCTTGTGCCCCATAATCTCTTTATTAATGTAAGGAACAACGGCACCTTCCCCTACAGCAACCTTTTTTTGATCGCCCAATTGGACTTTCCATCCGGGGAAACCGTTACGGATACCCTGGAATATGAAATGGCCCTTCCGGATGGCACTTGGCTGGGGAAAGGACATGGAAGTATCAAGGAAAACAAGTTGTGGTATAAGGAAAACATCGTTTTTCCGGCTTCCGGCGTATATACCTTACGGTTGTCCCAGGCCATGCGAAAAAATGGCGAAGTGGAAGGCATAGCCCGTTTACCGGGAATAACGGATGTAGGTTATCAAATTGAAAAAAGCGGTCCCTAAATAATGACAAAAAAGGCAAAGAAAGCGAACAAGAAAGAACATAAGGGCTTTTTTACGTTTATTAAGTGGTTTTGGATTCTTTTTGCTACCGGGATTTTTGCCATTAGTCTGCTTTTTCTCCTGGCCTCATGGGGTGTTTTTGGGGAACTCCCCACCTTTGAGACTTTGGAAAACCCCCAAACGAACCTGGCCTCGGAAATCATCTCATCGGACGGTAAGACTTTAGGAAAGTTTTACTTAAATGATAATAGAACCGACGTTGCCTATAGCGATTTGCCCAAAAATCTGGTAGATGCACTGATTGCCAGCGAGGATATTCGGTTCCATGAACATTCCGGTGTGGATTGGTATGGAACCTTACGGGCCCTTTTCTTTCTAGGAAAAAGGGGAGGTGCCAGCACAATAACCCAACAGTTGGCTAGACAACTTTTTGTGGGTGTCCGTTCCAGAAACAAATTAGAGACCATTAAGCAAAAGGCCATGGAATGGGTAATAGCGATTCAGTTGGAAAGAAGCTATACCAAAGAAGAAATCATTCAGATGTATTTGAATATCTATGATTTTGGTAACAACGCGGACGGTATACGTTCGGCCTCCCGAATCTATTTTGGCAAGGAACCCAAGGATTTAAAGATGGAGGAGTCCGCCATGCTGGTAGGCATGTTGCAAAATTCTTCATTCTTCAATCCCTTGCGTCGGGAGGAGCGCACATGGAAAAAACGAAATATTGTTTTGGGGCAGCTGGCCAAATACGACTATTTAACCGAGCAAGAAAGGGATTCGCTTCAAGCACTGGAAATCAATCTAAACTATAATCCGGAATCCCATAATGAAGGTATCGCCACCTATTTTAGGATGTACCTACAGCGGTTTATGAATCGCTGGGCCAAGGAAAACCCCAAGCCGGCCCTGGAAGGGGAACGGGACCGTTGGAATATTTATCTGGACGGCCTTAAGATCTATACCACCATAGATTCGCGGATGCAACAATATGCGGAGGATGCCGTAGCACAGCATATGGAACGCTTGCAGGCCGAGTTTTTTGTACAGAACACCCCAAAGCGAAACAGTACCACACCCTTTTTAGATCTGGAACCGGAAGAGGTAGATCGGATTATGGAA
>JBCCZF010000323.1:0-4513 GCA_039188035.1 Bacteroidota bacterium
CAAACAGAAAAGCATTGATTGCTCTGGCCATGGGAGGTTTTGGCATTGGACTAACAGAATTCGTAATCATGGGCATCCTTCCGGACATAGCCCAAGGGTTGCAAATCACCATCCCACAAGCGGGCCATGCCATAGCGGCCTACGCCCTGGGCGTAGTACTCGGAGCGCCCTTGTTTACAAAAATCAGCTGGAAAATGGATTCGCGAAAGACCTTGCTCGTACTGATGGTATGGTTTACGGTATTCAATAGCCTTTCCGGGGTATCCGGAAATTATATCACATTATTACTTACCCGGTTCTTATCCGGGCTGCCCCATGGGGCATTTTTTGGCATTGGCGCCGTAGTCGCCGGTAGGCTGGCCAAAACGGGCAAAATGGCCCAGGCCATTGCCATTATGTTCTCGGGGCTTACCCTGGCTAACGTCATTGGCGTACCACTGGGAACCTACCTTGGACATCATTACAACTGGAGTGTCTCATTTTTTATGGTAGGAATCGTAGGCTTGGCCACTTTTGCAAGCATCTATTTTTGGATGCCCAAATTGCCCCAATTACCGCAGGATTTACGGTCTTCCAACAGCAAGGGCCTTAAGAACAGGGAACTTTGGGCCTTAATAGCCCTCACCGCCATAGGAACCGGAGGCTTTTTTGCCTGGTACAGTTATATAGCCCCTTTACTTACGGACGTTGCAGGCTGGGGGGATTATATCGTTGGGTATGCCATGGTTTTGGCCGGACTTGGCATGGTAGTGGGTAACTTCATAGGAGCAAAAATGGCCGAATGGTTTTCGCCCTTAAAGGCAGTAGCCTTAAGTCTGTCCCTTATGGTGGGCCTATTGGTAATCAATGCCCTAGTGGCCACAAATCCCTACGCCATTTTGATGATGACTTTTTTAATAGGGATAGCATCATTTACAGTAGCCACCCCCATACAAATGGCCATAATCAATTCCTCAAAAGGGTCGGAAATGTTAGGGTCTTCCATGAACCAAAGTGCCTTTAATATGGGAAATGCTTCCGGGGCCTATTTGGCGGGGTTGCCCATTGCCCATGGCTATGGAATAGTGTATGCTGGGCTTGTCGGTTCCCTTTTGGCGGCTACCGGAGTAGGCATTGCAATTTCCTTGATACTGCATAGACGTCAAAAGACCAAACGCCACAGAAGGCTGGCCTATCAAGGCTAACGGTTTTACCGCACAAAAAAGACCCCAACGGTTTTGGAAACCTTTGGGGTCTTTTGATATTGGTGATTTGTATGATTAAAGGTTTTGAGTGAGCCAATCACCGACCTCACTGGTTTTATAGGCTTTACCACCTTCGGCCAAATCTTCGGTGACAATACCCTCCGCCAAGGATTTGTTCACTACATTACGAATGGCCTCGGCCTCATCCTGTAAGTCCATATCCTCGAAAAGCATCGCCGCGGAGAGTACAGTAGCCAAGGGGTTGGCAATATCCTTGCCGGCAGCCTGTGGATAGGAACCGTGAATGGGCTCATAGAGCGACACATCACTACCGAGGGAGGAAGAGGGCATAAGCCCCATGGATCCGGAGATTACGGAGGCCTCATCCGTTAAGATGTCCCCAAAGAGATTAGCGGTGATAATTACGTCGTAATCCTTGGGCCATTGCACCAAACGCATGGCAACGGCATCCACAAACTCATAAGAAACTTCGACTTCGGGATAGTCTTTTTCCATGGCCTGTACGGTCTCCCGCCATAAACGCGAAGCTTCCAAAACATTGGCCTTGTCCACACAGCACAGTTTTTTAGAACGCTTCATGGCCATTTCAAACCCCTTTTTGGCCAAACGCTCTATTTCAAACCGCTGATAGGTCATGGTATCAAAGGCCGTATCGCCATCGTCCTTGCGACCGCGTTCCCCAAAATAGACACCTCCCGTAAGTTCCCGTAAAATAATAAGATCCGTACCCTCAATGCGCTCTTGCTTTAAGGGCGATTTATCAATTAAGGACGGAAAGGTAAACGTAGGTCGCACATTGGCAAAAAGCCCCAGCTTCTGACGCATTTTGAGCAGTCCTTGCTCCGGACGCACTTTGGCCGAGGGATCGTTGTCAAACCGCGGATGCCCAATGGCCCCGAACAATACGGCATCGGAATTGGCGCAAACTTCATGGGTCTCATCCGGATAGGGTTCCCCCACGGCATCTATAGCCGCCGCCCCGGTTAGGGCCGGAGTCCAGTTGATCTCATGATCGTATTTTCGTGCTATCGCATCACATACCTTTACGGCTTGATCTATCACTTCAGGGCCAATACCATCCCCGGCCAAAAGGGCTATATCTAGTTTCATATATATTTGATATGTTTTGTTTGCGTTAGATGATATTCAGCATTTTTTCCGTTGCCTTGATGGCACTTACGGTCTGATCGGAATCCAGACCCCGGGTTATGAATTCTTCCCCGCCATACTTCCAGGTAATGACCGTTTCGCAAAGAGCATCGGAATTACTTCCCGGCGGTATGCGAACGGAGTAGTCCGTAAGTTTGGGGAAATCTTTTTTGAGTGTGCCGTAAATCTTGCGGAGCGCATTGATAAAGGCATCATACTGCCCATCCCCCCGGGCGTTTTCTTCATAGGTCTCCCCATCCACCTCTAGACAAAGGGTGGTGGAGGGATTTAGTCCTTTGGCATGGGTGAGCACATAGGATTTTACAAAGACCCGCTGTTGATTGCCATCCGTGTCCAGTACATCGGAAATGATATAGGGGAGATCTTCCTTGGTGACCTGTTCCTTTTTGTCGCCCAGTTCTATGATGCGGGCCGTAACTTTCTTGAGTTCCTCATTATTCAGGGTAATGCCTAATTCTTGGAGGTTTTTTTGGATGTTGGCCTTGCCCGACATTTTCCCCAGCGCATATTTTCGTTTTCTTCCAAAACGCTCGGGCATCAAATCACTAAAATAAAGGTTCTTTTTGCTGTCACCATCCGCATGAATACCGGCGGTCTGCGTAAAGACGTTGTCGCCCACAATGGGTTTATTGGAGGGAATGGCTACCCCGGTAAAGGCCGAGACCAGTTTACTAAGCTTAAACAGGGCCTTTTCATTGACTTGTATTTCCACTTCGGGGAAAAAATCCTTGATTACGGCTATGGCACTGGCCATTGGCGCATTTCCGGCGCGTTCCCCCATGCCATTTACAGTAAGGTGCAATCCTTGACAACCCGCTTTCACGGCTTCCATTACATTGGCCACCCCTAGGTCATAATCGTTATGACCATGGAAATCAATATGCTGTCCTGGATAACGTTCTACAATCCGGGAAATAAAATCAAAGGTTTCACGGTGCGTTAGTACCCCCAGGGTATCGGGTAGGAGGATCCGTTTGACAGGTTGGGTAACCAAGAAGTCCAAAAACTGAAACACGTATTCCGATGAGTTGCGCATACCGTTGCTCCAATCTTCTAAATAAACATTGCTGACTATCCTCCGATCAGAAGCTCCCTTAAGAACTTGGGTTATTTCAGAAAAATGTTGTTCCGGTGTTTTTTTAAGTTGATGGGTCAAATGGTTCAATGACCCCTTGGTCAAGAGGTTCTGGACTTTCGCTCCCGCTTTCTCCATCCAATCCAGGGAAATCCCTGCATCCACAAAGGTGAGTACCTCAACATTATGCAAATGTCCATTCTCCCCGGCCCATTGGGTAATCTTTTGCACTGCTTCCAGCTCGCCCTCCGATACCCGGGCAGAGGCCACTTCAATGCGATCCACCTTAAGTTCTTCCAAAAGCAGTTTGGCCAAAGTGAGTTTCTCCAAGGCCGAAAAGGATACCCCCGAGGTCTGTTCCCCATCCCTGAGGGTGGTGTCCATGATTTCAATGGTTCTCGTCATTGTTTTACTTAAAAAGGCCTGGTTTCGGCGAAGGTTTGGATTTTGCCCTTAATATTCAACAAATAATCAATGTCGTCAAAACCGTTAAGTAAGTTGCCCTTTTTGTATTCATTGATTCCAAAGGTTTCGAATTCCCCGGTTGCCACAATGGTAAAGGTCTGCTCGGGAAGATCTACCCTAAATTCCGCATTGGAATCCGCTTCTATCGCTCGAAATATCTTTTCAAGGAACTCCGGGCCTATTTGAACAGGAAGTACTCCTACATTAAGACAGTTATTTCTGAAAATATCGGCAAAAAAGCTGGATACGACGCAGCGAAAACCATAATCATAGACCGCCCATGCCGCATGCTCCCGGGAAGAACCGGAACCAAAATTTTTACCCCCCACCAAAATCTCTCCCCTGTAAATAGGATTGTTCAGCACAAAATCCTTTTTTGGGGAATCATCCGAATGATAGCGCCAATCCCTAAAAAGGTTATCCCCAAAACCCTTGCGTTCGGTCGCCTTAAGGAACCGCGCGGGTATAATTTGATCCGTGTCCACATTTTCTATGGGCAACGGAACCGCTGTTGAACGTAATACATTGAATTTATCGTAAGCCATTGTGTAATTGCCATGCGCAAAACGCTTTTCGAAATGCGCCGATTAAATTTAAA
>JBCCZF010000324.1:0-4493 GCA_039188035.1 Bacteroidota bacterium
ATCGAAAAGGCAAAGAAAGTGCCTTTGATGCGTCGTTTGGCCGAGCTTCGTATGTACCCCTTAAACCTCACCAACCTGGTTTTGGAAAATGACTTGGTTCATTTCTCCTTTTCATGCCCCATCAATCTATGTGAGCCCTACAAGATTTACGGTGTGCTTCGCGAAATATGCTATTATGCCGATAGTTATGACGATGAGTTCATCCATAAGTTCGGGGCCCAGCACCTACAGGAGCCAAAAATCACACCCATTACCGACAGTGTAAAGGAAGAAGCCTATATCAACTATCTTAACATCGTGGGCAATGGTTTACAACGGTTGGCGCACTATATGGAAACCCGTCATATCAACAATGGCCGGTACAGTTTGAACATCACGCTAAAACAGATAGAATTCTATGTAGAACCCCAGGGTTATCTACGTGCTGTGCTCGAAAAGGCCATTAATAACATTTTTGATGGAAACACCCCCATACAGACCCGCTTGCAGAAGGGAAAGACAAGTTTGGAGCGGTTAAAGGACTACCCCAAAGAGCGATTCCTGGAGGACCTGTACCAGATAGCAACTTTTGTCCCTTACAAATACAGTGGAAAGAAGGAAAACATTAGAAAAAACTGGGAAGACAGCTATGCCGATGCACAGGACATGATTGCCCATTCCCGATTTGAGGACGCCGGCAACTTATTGCTCTCCTGTTTCTATGGGCTTTTCTATTACAATCTGGTGGACGGCGAGATTTCCAAACCCATTACCGATGCCCTGGCACAATCCAGTGGATTGGATTGGGTACAAGCCGCACCCATTTTGTTACAGGGAATGCAGGCCATAATGGAAGACAACCTAATAATGAACGGAGATTTTGGCATGGATCTCTCCAAGATCATGGGCGCACAAATGCAACAGTCCATGGCCATGATGCAACAACTAATGGGCAACCTAAATACCGATTGATCATGAGCATAATACAACAACTAGCGAATTCCGTGTACCGTATAAACACGGCCACGGGTTCAGGAACCGGCTTTTATAATTTGGATGATCACATCATCGTAACCAATTACCATGTGGTAAAGGGCAGTATGCAGGTAAGTGTGGAAGGTATGGACAAAAACCGTTTTATGGCGGATGTTGTCTATGCCAATCCAGGTAAGGATATTGCCTTTTTGAAAGCGGAACACTTGCCCAAGCCGGCCCAAGCGGTGGTAACCCGCCATGATGTTAAAACCGTTTCAAGGGATACGGTGTTGGTACTGGGCTATCCCTATGGTATGCCCTTTACGATAACCGAGGGTATTGTTTCCAACCCCAATCAATTGATGGGGGGCACCCGTTTTATACAGACCGATGCGGCCATCAATCCTGGTAACAGTGGTGGCCCCGTGATCAATGAAAAAGGGGAATTGGTAGGGATTGCCACCGCCAAATTTACCGAGGCCGATAATATGGGCTTTGCCATTCCCATGGCAACCCTTCGCGAGGAACTGGAAATTGTGGGCGAACTCACCGACGGTTTTACCTTGGGCTGCCCCAGTTGTGGTGCCCTTATCACGGAGAAAACCGATTACTGCCCCAACTGCGGGAACGATATTGATGAAAATTGGTTTGAGGAGCTTCCCTTGTCCGATTTTAGTCTGAAAGTGGAGGAAGCCCTTGCCAAATTGGAAATAGACCCTGTTCTGGCCCGTTCGGGAAGGGAGCGTTGGTATTTTCATCAGGGCAGTGCGGAAATACGGATGTTCGTCTATGACAACAACTACCTGTTTGCGACTTCGCCCTTGAACGATCTTCCCCGCAAGAACTTGGCCCAGGTATACGAATATATTTTGACTGCCGATGCGGGCGAACATCGTCTGTCCATTTCCGATAATCAAATTTTTCTTTCGTATCGCGTTCACATCAGTGATCTGTATTCCGAACACAAGGAGCAGGTGCTGGATGGTATTGCGCAACTGGCTATCAAGGCCGACGCCTTGGATGATACTTTCGTGACGGAGTTTGGGGCAAAAATGACACATTATAGTAAAGCATTATGATACAACCCGTATTAATTGGCATCTGTGGTCTGGGCACGCTTGTGCTGTTTACTGCCATCGTAATCAATAACCAGATCATTGCCAAAAAAAACCGGGTGGCACAAGCGTATGGAAGCATTGAAATCTACCTAAAAAAGCGCTTCGACCTGATTCCCAATCTGGTGGCCATGCTGAACAAGTATATGGCCCATGAAAAGGAAGTATTGCTCCAAGCGACCCAGTTGCGTGCCAGGGTGCAACGGGCAAACGACCCAAAGGAAAAAATTGCCGCTTCCAATGAACTTACCCAGCTTATGGGAGGTCTTAACCTGAATGTGGAGAATTATCCGGAATTAAAGGCCGATAAACAGTTTACCACCCTTCAGTTTGAACTTTCGGATATCGAAGATCAGATTTCAGCAGCACGCAGGGCCTATAATGCGGCCGTGACCCAGTATAACGACAAAATTCAAATGTTTCCCGCCACTATAGTAGCCGCTTTCAGGAAGGACAGCACAGCAAGCCTTTTGGAAATTCTCAAGGCGGAACAAAAAAAAATCAATTTAAATCAACTGTTAAACCAATAAACCATAACTATGTTTTCCAATCTCCCATGGTACACCTATGTAATTCTCCTATTCGCTGCGGCAGCCTATGCCTATCGGTATTATAGCAAGTTTAAGCAAGGCTATAACGCCCCCGATCTAAAGGGTGCAAAATTCAAATCTTCTTCGGATAGCGCCCTGAACAAAGAACGATTGTTTGCCCTCGCTTTTTACACCCCCATTTCAGAATGGTGGGGTGCACAGACCAACACCCTGTCTTTCCTCAACAAAGAAAAGGTGACGCCCTATTTGAAAGGATGGGGCATTTCTGAAGAAACGGGCTATTGGGATTTGACCAATTATTTTATGAAGGATGGCCGTCGTTGGTACTTCAATTTTATTTACGATATGGTACGCCACCAACCCGAAGCATCATGGGACGAACTCATGGACGAAAAGTTTGGGGGCAACGAACGAGCAGACCGCTACTTAGCATCCTTAAAAGGCAAAAAAGCGCTGAACTTCTTGAAGCAAAAAGGCTTTATCTCCTTTGATTCCGAACTGGAATTGGGCGTGGCCGGCTATGATGCCGCCGTATTGGTGGGACAGGCCCGGAAAGCCTTTACGGCAGAGATCATTACCGAAGCAGAGGCCTGGAAGGTTATTGCTTTTGCACGGGAACTGGCCTTAAAACACTTTTCATCTTGGGAGGAATTTGGCAAAAGCTTTATCCTGGGTTTTGAACTGGATATGCGCGACAGTTACCAAGAATACAAGGATGAAGTTTTCCATTTGTACAAACAGGTTTTGGAGAACGATAATAGCCCTTGGAAAACCATTACATGGCCTTAGGACCAACACGATATCATGGAGGTATTGATTGAAAGGGTATATAGGGAAACTGCCGGGGCCTTGGACACCATTTACAATAAGCGCAAACGCACCCTTAGCCTGCAAAGATGGGTTTGGGGCATTGCCGGTGCGTCCTTTGTATTGCTACTGTTCATGATGTTAGCAGTGAACTTTCGGTATATGAATATTGCTATCCTAAAACAACTTCAAGAATTGGGCAGCAACCCATATGCTATAATGTACCCTTTCGCAGCGTTAGTGGTCTTGCTTTATCCCACAACCTATTTGTTTTCCAAGGCTTTTCAAAAATTCAAGATCCAGGAAAATAGAACGGTGGCAAGCATGGTAAAAAACCTGTTCCCTAAAGCGGATTTTGCACAACAGACCCGAGCGCCTTTTAAAGAAGTGGCACAAAGTAAAATTTTTGCTTGGGCCAAAGAAGACCGTGGTATGTATAGCTATGGACAATTGCGCAGCAAGGTCAACGATATAGAAGTGAACATTACGGACATTGGCATGAGTGAAGAAAATGTGTCGAACAAATTTTTGCGCACTTTGATGCATATTCCCGTGTTAAACCTGCTGGCGTTGTTATATCAAAATGTGTTCAAGCAGCTCTTTTCCAACACCACGGCGGACAATGCGCACTATACCTTTAGGGGCATGTTCTGTTGGTTACGGTTCAAAAAAAAACTGAACGGACATACGGTGGTATTGCCCAAAGAACAGCATACAAAACTGGACCGATGGGCCAGCTTTAACTTTACCGAAGAACAACAAATACAGTTGGAAGATCCCCGTTTCACCCAACATTTTACGGTATATGGCACCGATCAGGTAGAGGCACGTTATGTGCTTTCCGCCGCACTCATGGAGCGGGTCGTGGCGTTAAATAAACGGTTTCATCGCCCTATTTTCCTCTCGTTTCAAGACAGGCAACTGTATTTGGCGGTAGCGAACAAAAATGGCTTATTTTCTTTTCCTGCGGGAAAATTGAACGATATGCAGCTAGTTTCCGAATTGGCCCATGATATACAGACCGCTTTGGATATTCCGATGGATTTAAAAGTGAAGTGATTTAAAC
>JBCCZF010000325.1:0-4488 GCA_039188035.1 Bacteroidota bacterium
CCACTACTTCCTGTACTTAAAGTAATGGATTTTATTTTAGTTTATTCCATTGTAGTGGCCGTCATCTTTTTGATATGGTTACTTTTTGTAATCCGCATGTATCGCAAGATGGGGGATTAAATCTTCATCGCTTCCCCAGTATATTGTATTGTAGCTTTCTTTCCCTCGGCCTTGTTCAAGAATGATGTAATAATTCCACGGGTCTCAAGGGTATCTTTTTGGGGGATAAGATAGGCCTCCAAGTCTTGATATGATGTTATTTGGATTTCCTTTTCCACGAAACCATAACCCATATAACGATCTTCCCGAACCAATACAAACCCGGTTTCATCTGCATTTCTGCCCTTTTGTTCAATGATAAAATCCGATTTTTTATCACGGATATGGGCCATGGCAGCACGAACCTTTTCGTTATAATCGGCCACAGCTTCCGTTCCCTGGCAGATGCCCGAACAGCGGGGAATCCTAAAATGGCTACAAGTTGGCACATTTTCCTGAAGGTGGCAGTATTTGGCGCAAAGCCCAAAGCCACCACAGAGACTTTCCAGGTATAACCGGCAATCTGTAGTATTGTATAACACATAAAGCGGGTTAGGCACCTTGTTCAATACGTTAAAGGCCAAATGCAGGATGCCCCTGCGATCCTCATAACTAAAAATACCGTAAGGCCGCACGTTACGTTTTTGGGCACTATTGTACGTTGGGTAGTGTTTTTTGATCGCTGCGGATTCCATCAGCAGTGCCAATAGGTTACTGCCCGAGAGTTCAAAGTCGATAGTATGGGTCTCCCGACACATCCGTACCTCCTTGGTAGCTTTGTCATAAAAATGACCCAATACCCGTTTCTTTACATTAATGGCTTTGCCCACATAAATAATCTGTCCCTTGGCGTCCTTAAAATAGTAGATGCCCGGTTTCGTGGGCAAGCGTTCAAAATCATCCCGGGGTAGGGACGGAGGCAGGGTGGCCTCTTGGGAACGGGCATTGAGAAAGGTATCAAATACATCTTGGGCGCCAGGGGCACGCAACAGTTGGTGAAACAGTAATACCGTGGCGTGGGCATCCCCACGGGCCCTGTGCCTATCCTTGATGGGAATTCCCAAGGCCGAACACAGCTTGCCCAAGCTATAGGAATGGTAACCCGGGAAAAGTTTTCGGGACAAACGCACGGTGCACAACCTTTTGCGGGTAAAATCCTTGCCAAGGGTACGGAATTCGTTTTGGATGACCTTATAGTCGAAGTTCACACTATGGGCCACAAAAATACTGTCCGTTGTAAACTCCAGAATGTCCTGTACCAATTGGGAAAAGGTGGGGGCATCGCGGACCATGGTATCGTCTATGCCCGTTAAACCGGTAATAAAGTAAGGGATAGGACACTCCGGATTTACCAAGGAGGTAAATTCGTCCACCAGGGCATGTCCGTCGTACTTGAAGATGGCAATCTCGGTAATCCTGTTCCCTTGGATTCCGTTGCCCGTAGTTTCTATGTCTACTATGGTATACAAACGATTATGGGACTTTGGGTTTCATAAATTTCCTAAAGCGGGATTTAATCTTCTAGTAAAGGTAGCATAAAATCAAGCACGGTTATAAGAGGCCCATCCATACCCGATATCTATAAAGATTTGCCCCGAAAACAAGGGGAATAGTTGGGATTGTGTATTTTTAAGTCGAAATCGGCAATAACGTAGTATGAAGTACCCTGTAGGCCTGTGTATCGTTGGAATGCTGTTTTTAGCGGCTTGTAAAAATCAACCGGAAAAGCAAATGGAAAAGGAACCCTTGCCCAATATTATCTATGTCTTGGCGGACGATTTGGGCTATGGGGATATCCAGGCCTTTAATCCCCAGGGCAAGATTCCAACGCCCTATTTGAACCAATTGGCGGCCGAAGGCATGAAATTCACCGATGCCCATAGCCCCTCGGCGGTATGCACCCCCACCCGCTATGGGGTGATTACGGGAAGGTATAGTTGGCGTAGCCCGCTAAAGCGCGGGGTGCTCACCGGAAAATCAAAGGCCTTGATTCCCAAGGAAAGGACTACGGTAGCTTCCTTGTTAAGGGACAAGGGATACCATACGGCCTTTATAGGCAAATGGCATTTGGGCTGGGACTGGGCCCTAAAGGATTCTTCGGATTTTGGGGGTACCGGATGGAACCCCAAGGATTTTGAGGGACTGGACTTTACCCGCCCGGTAGGCCATACCCCCAACGATGTGGGCTTCCAGTACGCCTATGGACACTCCGGTTCCTTGGACATGGCGCCCTATGTGTATGTGGAGAATGGAAGAATAACGGCACCCGTGGATACGGTTACCGTGGATACCGGAAAATATACCTGGTGGCGCAAAGGGCCTACCGCCAGCGATTTTGTGCATGAGCAGGTGACCCCCAATTTTTTTGAGCGATCTATAGATTACGTCAAGGATAGGGCCGGGAAGGAAAATCCCTTTTTTCTGTATTTGGCCTTGCCCTCGCCCCATACCCCTATTTTGCCTACTGCGGAATGGTTGGGAAAGAGCGGTATAAATCCCTATGCGGATTTTATGATGCAGATCGATGATTATATGGGCCAATTAATGGGGGCCTTGGAAGCGGCAGGACTGGAAGACAACACCTTGATTATTTTTACCAGCGATAATGGCTGTTCCCCCCAGGCGGATTATGAGGTACTGGCGGCCAAGGGCCATAACCCCAGTTATATCTATCGAGGGCATAAAGCCGATATCTTTGAAGGCGGGCATAGGGTGCCATTTATTGTAAAATGGCCTAAAAAGGTACAAGCGGGAAGTGTTTCCGATGAAACCATTTGCCATACCGATTTGATGGCTACCTGTGCCGATATTGTTGGTGCCTCCTTAAAGGAAAATGAAGGGGAGGACAGCTATTCCCTTAGGCCCTTGTGGCATACCGGTATTGGGGAATTCAAGCGGGAGGCTACGGTGCACCATTCCGTAAATGGAAGTTTTGCCATCCGCAAAGGCCCCTGGAAACTGATTTTTTGTCCGGGCTCGGGAGGGTGGAGCGCCCCCAAGCCGAACTCTGAAGGTATTGAAGAGCTTCCGGTCTTCCAGCTGTACCATATAGCCGATGATCCCGGGGAGGAAAAGAACTTGTTGGAGGCCTATCCGGAAAAAGTAGATGAATTAAAACAATTGATGCTTTCCTATATTGAAAGGGGGCGAAGCACCTCCGGAGCCCCAATGGAAAATGCCTTGGAGGATCTGAAGGGGGAGCCCTGGGAACCTAGAAATTTAGAAGCGGCCGTTGGCGCAAGTACGCCCTAATAAAATAGGGTCGTAGAGCCCTTGCTGACCAAGGCGGTTTTTCTTGACTTCACGATACCATAAGTTGGCGACCTCCTCCTGTATAATGGATCGGTTATCTGGATTTTTCCGCGTTACTACCAGAAAAATTTTGTTTTGGCCCTTTTGCTTTTATGTACTTCGGAAAGGTTGCCATCCCGGGGCGTTTACCAAGTGCAGTGTACAACTATTGGACAATTAGTGTAAACACTTTTTACACTAAAGTAGATTTTCCAGTGTTAAAAACAATGTAAGTAATTGAAAATGAGTTCTTTTTGATAACGGCATAGTTTTAGGTCATAAAATGCCATCGTCCGGGAGAACTCCATTGAACTTCTGGTGTTCAATTGGAGTTTTTCACCCCTAGCAATCCAAAAGACCATGTTCGGACACTATTTAAAAATTACCTGGAGAAGCGTTTTAGGCCAAAAGTTGTATGCCCTTATCAATATTGGGGGACTGGCCATTGGCATTACTTGTTTTATCCTAATCGGCATGTATGTACACTATGAACTTTCCTTTGATGGGGATATCCCGAACGAAGAGCACATCTATCGGGTAATCCAACGGCAGAAAGGAAATGAGTATTTGGGAACGGACTATTTTGCGGTAATGCCTGCCCCGGCGGCAAAAACTATTGCGGATCAATATCCCGAGGTGGAAGCGGCGGTGGCCCTTCAGCCCCAATCGGCGATTATGGGCATCGCTACCAGGAACCTGTCGACTGAAAACGGATTTTGGGCCGAGAAGGGTTTCTTTGAGATTTTCGAACCGCTGTTTTTACATGGTAACCCCGATTTGGTTTTTGACAAACCCAATGGACTGGTTATTACAAGGGCACTGTCCCATAAGTTGTTTGGTACGGCAAACAGCCTGGGAAAATTGGTGAAATTGAATGATGCCGATTTTGAAATTACGGGCATTGTGGAAGACCCGCCCCAAAACTCCTCTTTGCAATACAATTTCATTCAGAGTATATCCAATCAGCCAAACTATAAGGAACAATCATGGTTTAACAATTCGCCGTATGTGTTCCTAAAATTGGCCGAAGATGCGAATCCCAAAGCTTTTGAGGCCAAGCTTAGCTCCTTATTGGGCGAACATCAAAATAGCGAGGACTATCCCTTTGAGGGTAAATTACATCTTGAGGCGCTTTCCAAAATCTATTTTAATACCAAG
>JBCCZF010000326.1:0-4482 GCA_039188035.1 Bacteroidota bacterium
AGAGCCAGTACCACCTTAAGGAGGCCTTTCCCTATATTTTTGCAGGCCTGGCCATATCCATAGGCCTGGCCAACTTCTTAAACGGGGCCTTCGTGGTTCGTTTTGGAATGCGAAAATTGGCCCTTATGGCCCTTATGGGCTTTTGTGGTGTGGCCTTGCTCTACGTGTTGCTATTCTGGAACAGGGAAAACCCCAATGTTTATGTCTTAGTGGTATTTCTCGCGCTTCAGTTTTTCTGTTTGGGTTTTTTATGGGGCAATTTTAGATCCATTGCCATGGAGCCCATTGGTCATATTGCGGGTATTGGAGCGGCCATTAATGGTTTTGTGAGCACCTTGTTGGCCATTCCCATTGCCACTTTTATCGGAAGATTTATCAACGAATCCGTTTGGCCCATGTTCACGGGCTTGGCCATATGTGGTTTTTTGTCCCTCGGCATCATGCTTATGGTACGTAAAAGGCGTACCGTGGTTGCTGCATAACCTAGGTCTAGGACCAGGACTAAAGCACGTTCTCCATGATTTCCTCGACTACCTCCGGGTTTAATAAGGTGCTCGTATCGCCAAGGTTAGAGGTATCGTTACCTGCTATTTTCCTTAGGATACGGCGCATAATCTTCCCGCTTCGGGTTTTGGGAAGTCCGGATACGAATTGGATTTTGTCCAGTTTGGCAATGGGGCCAATGTGTTCTGTTATTTGCTGGTTGATTTCCTTACGCACATTGTCGCGATCCCGGCTTTCCCCGGTTTCCTTGAGCATTACATACCCATAGAGCGCGTTGCCCTTTATGTCGTGTGGAAAGCCTACTATGGCCGATTCGGCCACGGCCGGATGTTCGTTAATGGAATCCTCAATGGGCGCGGTTCCCAAATTATGCCCGGAAACAATGATAACATCGTCCACACGTCCGGTTATACGGTAGTATCCCACCGCGTCCCTATGGGCACCGTCTCCCGTAAAATACTTGTTGTCATAGGCGGAAAAGTAGGTGTCCTTATACCTGTTGTGGTCGCCCCAAATTGTCCGGGCCATGGAAGGCCATGGGAATTTAATACATAATCTGCCCTCTACCTGGTTTCCTTTCAGTTCCCGGCCTGTCTCGTCCATCAAGGCGGGTTGTATACCAATAAATGGAAGTGTGGCGTAGGTGGGCGTAGTGGGGGTAACGTAGGGTATAGGCGATATCATGATCCCTCCGGTTTCGGTCTGCCACCAGGTATCCACAATGGGGCTGTGCTTTTTGCCCACATTGTTGTTGTACCAATGCCAAGCTTCCTCATTGATGGGTTCACCCACAGATCCCAAGACCTTTAGGCTGCTGAGGTCGTACTTTTCCACAAATTCCAGGTTTTCCTTGGCCAGGGCCCGAATGGCCGTTGGTGCCGTGTAAAATTGGTTAACCTTATGTTTTTGGACGATTTCCCAGAACCGACCAAAATCGGGATAGGAGGGGACCCCTTCGAACATAACCGTAGTGGCTCCATTGGCCAAGGGCCCATATACGATATAGGAATGTCCCGTTATCCAGCCAATATCGGCCGTACACCAATACACATCGTCTTCCTTATATTGAAATATGTTCTTAAACGTATATGCTGTGTATACCATATACCCGCCACAGGTATGCACCATACCTTTTGGTTTTCCGGTAGATCCGGAGGTATACAGAATGAATAGGGGATCTTCGGCATCCATGATCTCTGCAACCAGATCGCCATACGCCTCATCCAGCAAAGGCTGTAACCACTGATCCCTGCCTTCTTTCATCGCTATGCTACTGCCAATCCTGTTTACGACCAGGACAGACTCCACGGTAGGGCAATCCTCCAAGGCCTTATCCACGATGCCCTTTAAGTCGATAGTCTTGGCGCCCCTGTACGATCCGTCCGAGGTAATGACCATTTTACATTGGGAATCGTTGATGCGCGTAGCCAGGGCATGGGAGGAAAATCCAGCAAACACGACGGAGTGGATGGCCCCGATACGGGCACACGCCAGCAACGCAACGGCCAGTTCCGGGATCATGGGCAGGTAAATACATACCCTATCCCCTTTTTGAATCCCCTTTTCCTTGAGCACATATGCCATTTTGCATACCCTTTTATGAAGTTCACGATAGGAAATATGCTGGGCTTTTTCATTGGGATCGTTTGGTTCAAAAAGGATAGCGGTCTTATCACCACGGGTGGGCAAATGCCGGTCTAAACAGTTTTCGGTGATATTCAGTTGGGCGCCCTCGAACCATTTTACCTCTGGTTTTTTAAAGTCCCAGCGAAGCACGTTTTGCCATTTTTTGCGCCATACAAAATGTTCCTCTGCAATTTCTTCCCAAAACCCTTCGGGATTGCGGACGGATTTTCGATATACCTGATAATATTCCTCTAGATGTTTAATGTGGTAGTTGCTCATGGAACGCTTAAATGTTTACGGACTACAAATAAAACAAAATAAAATTATATGATTTATGCAATTTTGGAATTCGAAAACAAATGAATTCTCAAAAGCAACTTAATGAGCGCTGGCCTCCCCGGCACCACTGGGAATCCGGATATCCTCCACAATTTCCTGCACGTCCTCGGGTGGTGGCGGGGTAAATTGATTTATGGCGATGGAAACCAGAAAATTAACCAGCATGGCCACGGTTCCAAAACCTTCGGGCGAAATGCCAAACCACCAATCCTTGACCAGTCCGGGAACGGCTTCTTTACCCCCATCGAACACCCCGAACTTAAATTTGAGCATATAGAAAAGCATCAAGGAAATCCCCACGACCATACCGGCAATGGCCCCTTCCTTGTTCATTTTTTTGTAAAAGATGCCCAATACTATGGCGGGGAAAAAGGAGGCTGCTGCCAGACCAAAGGCCAAGGCGACCACGGCAGCGACAAACCCTGGGGGATTGATCCCAAAATATCCGGCAATCACCACAGCAAAAGTTGCCGAAATACGCGCGGCCCAGAGTTCCCCTTTGTCCGAGATATTAGGAACGAAAACCTTTTTAATAAGGTCATGGGATACCGAAGCGGAAATAACAAGAAGTAATCCGGCGGCTGTGGATAGGGCAGCGGCCAAACCACCGGCGGCCACCAAGGCAATGACCCAGGCAGGGAGGTCGGCGATCTCCGGATTGGCCAGCACCATGATGTCATTGTCCACTACAAGCTCATTCTTAGCCTTATCGGCAACAAATTGAATTTTTCCATCCCCATTTTTATCGGTAAAGGTGAGCAATCCCGTGTTCTCCCAATTTTTGAACCATTGGGGCATTTCGTCATAGGCCTTGTCGCTTACGGTGGTTATTAGGTTGGTCTTGGCAAATACGGAGACCGCGGGGGCCGTAGTATATAAAATGGCAATGAGCAAAAGGGCCAGACCTGCAGATTTTCGGGCGTCCTTTACTCGTTTTACAGTAAAGAAACGTACAATGACATGGGGCAGTCCAGCCGTGCCCACCATAAGGGCCAAGGTGATGGCAAAGATATCGATCACCTTTTTGGAACCCTCTGTATACTCTGAAAAGCCGAGCTCCGTGGAGAGGCCGTCGAGTTTTTCCAACAGGTACATTCCCGAACCGTCATTAAGGGTAGACCCCATGCCCAGTTGCGGAACGGGATTGCCGGTCATTTGAATCGAAATAAAAATAGCCGGTACCATAAAGGCAAAAATCAACACACAATATTGGGCTACCTGCGTATAGGTGATGCCCTTCATTCCGCCCAGTACAGCGTAAAAGAGTACGATAATCATCCCGATGACCACCCCGGTATTGATATCGACCTCCAAAAAACGGGAAAAGACCACCCCGACCCCCCGCATTTGTCCGGCGACATAGGTAAAGGAAACGATTAGGGCACAGATTACGGCAACAATCCGTGCGGTCTTGGAGTAATACCGATCACCAATAAAATCGGGTACGGTGAACTTGCCGAATTTCCGAAGATAAGGTGCCAATAAAAGGGCCAACAGTACGTAACCACCTGTCCACCCCATAAGGTAAACAGAGCCGTCGTATCCAGCAAAGGCAATAATCCCCGCCATGGAAATAAAGGATGCGGCGGACATCCAATCTGCCGCCGTAGCCATACCGTTGGCCAAGGGGGATACCCCGCCGCCAGCTACATAAAAATCCTTGGTAGATCCTGCGCGTGACCAAATGGCAATGCCAATGTAAAGGGCAAATGTGATTCCTACTAAAAGATACGTCCAGACTTGAACACTCATGGTTTTTGGTGGTTATTTTAAGGGTTGGGATTCACAAGGAACCGAATATTATCAGGAAAGAAGGCGAATTTCCTTGTTTTTTACTCAAAATCAATACATTTTATTTTAATGTATTGATTTTGAGTAATTTGAATTATTTTTCTAACATCTAACATCTAACATCTAACATCTAACATCTAACATCTAACATCTAACATCTAACATCTAACATCTAACATCTAACATCTAACATCTAACATCTAACATCTAACATCTAACATC
>JBCCZF010000327.1:0-4455 GCA_039188035.1 Bacteroidota bacterium
CCAAAAACGCATATTCACATTGCATAAAGCCCCTTTTTTAAATCCCTAGCGTAACGGGCAGAAGATCAATAACCGACCTATGGCGATACCAGGCCCGTTCGAAAACAGAATTTAACCGCCAACAGGATTTCCACCATTTAAAAAAACCCGTATTTTGCGACCAAAGAAATCAAGATTATGATAACTGTCGAATGGAAGACCGTCAAGGAATTTGAGGATATCACCTATAGAAAATCACATGGGGTGGCCCGTATTGCCTTTAATAGGCCCAATGTCCGTAATGCGTTTCGGCCCAAGACTACCAGCGAACTGTATGAGGCTTTTTATGATGCCCAGGAGGACACTTCCATTGGGGTAGTGCTGCTTTCTGCGGAAGGGCCCTCCAGCAAGGATGGGGTCTATTCCTTTTGCAGCGGAGGAGATCAAAAGGCCAGGGGGCAGCAAGGTTATGTTGGAGAGGATGGCTACCACAGATTGAATATCTTGGAGGTACAACGCCTTATTCGATTTATGCCCAAGGTGGTAATCGCCGTGGTTCCGGGCTGGGCCGTTGGTGGGGGACATAGCCTACATGTGGTCTGCGATTTGAGTCTGGCCAGTAGGGAACACGCCCTCTTTAAACAAACCGATGCCGATGTTACTAGTTTTGATGGTGGATATGGTTCGGCCTACCTGGCCAAATTGGTGGGGCAAAAGAAAGCGCGGGAAATCTTTTTCCTAGGTCGAAATTATACAGCCCAAGAAGCCTATGAAATGGGAATGGTAAATGCCGTGGTGCCCCATGCGGAATTGGAGGATACCGCCTATGCCTGGGCCCAAGAGATTCTGGAGAAGTCCCCTACCAGCATTAAAATGCTCAAGTTTGCCATGAACCTTACGGACGACGGGATGGTTGGGCAACAGGTCTTTGCAGGAGAAGCCACGCGCTTGGCCTATATGACCGAGGAGGCCAAGGAGGGCAGAAACGCCTTCCTGGAAAAACGCAAACCCAACTTTGGGAAGAATAAATGGATTCCTTAGGGGGTTCCGAGTGCTAGGTTTTGAGTTGGAACTAGGCGGGGTGCAAGGGTAAACCGTAGGCCATCTTTAGCCGACCCAGTATTTTTTTAAAACGGTCGCACATTTATTCTTTTAAATAGATTTGCTTCTAGATACTTCCATTTTCAAATCAGGACCTACAAGTACCTTCAATTTTGTCTCAAAATCATTAAATTACGCATGTACTTTCGGTTTCTATTCGGGTTTTAGCTTAAAAAGGTTCGCCCCTTTGTCCGCGGATAAGGTGCCGTATGTAAAGCAAAAGACGATTGGACAGGTTACTATTGACGACAAAAAACGCATGTGTTTTGGTGATTGTACTACTGTGCTCCTGCCAAAATACGAAAAAAGAACAGCTGAGTTTTAATCGGGATATTAGGCCGATACTTAATGAGAAATGCTTGCGGTGTCACGGTGGGGTCAAGGCCAATGGGGGTTTTAGTCTACTTTTTGAATCCGATGCTTTCAGTGTTACGGAATCTGGGACACCGGCCATTGTACGGGGAAACCATACCAAAAGCGAGCTTTACAGACGTATCGTGACCCAAGACCCTGAACTTCGTATGCCTCTGGATGCCAATTCCTTAAGTGAGAGGGAAATCGATTTATTGGCCCAATGGATCGATCAGGGCGCAAGGTGGGAAAAACATTGGGCCTATGACCCACCCCAAAAAAACATTAGCCCACCGACTATTGAAAGTACCTCATGGGCAAAGAATGAAATTGACCATTTTGTATACGACAAAATGCGTGATAATGGACTTTTCCCGGAACCGCAGGCGGAAAGGAGAACCCTATTGCGAAGACTTTACCTGGATTTAACAGGACTCCCACCGACAACCCTACAAGTGGACGATTTTCTAGCCAACCGGGTTCCCGATGCCTACGAAATAGAAGTGGACAAAGTATTGGCATCCCCGCATTTTGGGGAGCGTTGGGCAACGGTATGGTTGGATCTGGCCCGTTATGCCGATTCCAAGGGATATGAAAAGGATTCCAATAGGGAAATATGGAAATTCCGGGATTATGTAATTAATGCTTTTAACGCTAACCTTCCCTTTAACCAGTTTACCATAGAACAACTGGCAGGGGATCTATTACCGGACCCTACCGAAGACCAGCTTATTGCCACAGCCTTTCACCGGAATAGCCTGGCCAACGATGAGGGTGGTACGGACAATGAGGAGTTTAGGGTTGCCGCTGTCCTGGAAAGGGTGGCCACTACGTATGAAGTTTGGCAGGGAACTACCATGTCCTGTGTGCAGTGCCACGATCACCCCTATGATCCTTTTCGGCAACATGAATTCTATGAATCCATGGCGTATTTTAACAATGCCCGGGATAATGATTCTTATTTTGAAGAACCCAAACTCTTTACCTACTCCCCGGAAAACAAAAAAAAGGTGGTGCTATTGCTGGATTCGATTTACAGGGAACTCCCTCCCCATGAGCGTATTCCGGAACAAAAGAACCTGTATCAACAGGTACAGGAGGTGTTAAATATGTTGGGATACCGCGAACTACAGGCGGAATCCTTCTATGAGTCCAGTCCGTTTATTGAATTGGACAACAGTTTGAGTGCTTTATGGCAGGTACAGGACAGTTCTTGGGTAAAGTATGAAAATGTGGATCTTGGGCGAGTTAAAAAAATAGGCTTTTTCGCTTCGGCAAAGCTAGGATTGGCGGGCCAAATAGCCCTTCATTTGGATTCTTTGAAAGGACCTAACATGGGGATCGTTACTATTCGGAGGACCGGGAAAGAGAGAAGCGACTATCGCGAGTTTACTTTGGAAGTGGATTCCCTTGACGGTACCCATGACATATATCTTCGGTTTTATAAAGGGGAGCAGTATGCCGGACACTTGTTCTACTTGGATAAAATGCGGCTGTACGAAACGCGCCCAAAAATGATGGACTATAGTCCTGAATTACGGAAAAGGTTGAAGGCCTTGGCGGATATGCCTACAACATCAACCCCCATTATCCAGGAGTTATCTGCCGAAAATAGTCGTATTACCCGGGTGTTCGAAAGGGGGAGTTGGTTAAGCCCAGGTGAACAAGTAGAGCAGAGCATCCCTGATATTTACGGGCTTAGCGGGGAATTAATCCCTCAAAACCGCTTGGATTTCGCCCGATGGATGGTAAACGGAAGCAACCCATTAACCGCCCGTGTAACCGTGAATCGTTTTTGGGAACAGCTTTTTGGTTCGGGCTTGGTCGCCTCTATGGAAGAATTCGGTAGTCAAGGTGAAAAACCAACCCATCCGGAGTTACTGGATTGGTTGGCGATTCGGTTTATGAACAGGCATAAATGGCATATAAAACCGTTGCTTAAAGAGTTGGTACTTTCGGCCACCTATCGCCAATCGTCCCATGCGGACAAGGATAAAATTGAAAAGGATGTACAAAACCAATGGTTGGCCAGGAGTTCGCGAACCCGTTTGTCCGCCGAGCAGATTCGCGACCAGGCCTTGGCGGTAAGCGGCCTGCTGAATCCCACGGTAGGTGGCCCTAGCGTGGTAAATGCCAGTGTGGAAGGTGGCTGGACCGGGGTTCCGGATTGGGCTATAAAGGGCGATTCCGCAAATTATCGCCGTTCCCTATATACCTTGTGGAAACGGGTTACCCCACCGGATGGTATGTTAACTTTTGATAGCCCGGATCGATCCGTGTGTACCTCGCGACGAATTCGAACGAATACCCCGTTACAGGCACTGAACCTTTTAAACGATGCTACCTTTTTAGAGGCGGCAAACGCCTTGGCATTACAAATGGTACGGTCGGAAAACGACTTGGACAAACAACTCGCCTTTGGATATTTACAGGTAATGGGACGGCAACCGGGGGAAAAGAAATTAATACTGTTGCGGGAATTGTACCAAAATGCCGAACAGTTCTATGAAAAAAATAAGGCTCCCGATGAATTTCCGCTCACCTTAAGGGATACGGGAAGAAACCCCAAAGAGCTCGCGGCCTTGGTGGTCGTGGCCAACGCACTATTGAACTTGGATGAATTTATCGTAAAAGGATAAACGTATGGACTTATTGAACGAGGCACATTATAGACAGGCCGAATACAATACGAGACGGCATTTCTTAAAAAAATGCATGACCGGACTTGGGGGTTTGGCCTTGGGCTCTTTTCTGGGAGGAAATCAACTCTTTGCCAAGGGATCTTTTTCCGGTAGGGGAAATGGACTGCCTCATTTTGCTCCACGGGCCAAACATGTAATCTATTTACATATGGCTGGGGCTCCTTCCCAATTGGAGCTTTTTGATTATAAACCCGAACTTCAAAAGATGGATGGTCAGTATTGTCCCCCCTCTCTATTGAACGGCAAACGGTTCGCCTTTATTCGTGGTACCCCAAAAATGCTGGGGCCTCAGAGTCGTTTTTTGCAGCACGGGGAATCCCGG
>JBCCZF010000328.1:0-4454 GCA_039188035.1 Bacteroidota bacterium
GGACAATATAGATGTCGTTCTCGCCAATGAAAAGGTTGACTTGGATGCTTTGGCCTTTTTGTATATGTTAAAAACCATAACGGATCCCAAAGACTATGCCTATTATAAAAAAGTGATTTCGTTGGCCTCCAAATTGGAGGATTATGAAACGGCCCTGTTTTATTTGGAAGAATTGTTAAAACAAGGATACCGTAACAAAAAAGAGTTGTACAGCTTAGCGGATACGGCACTGCTTCGTATTAGTCCGCAATTCAATGCACTTTTGGAAAAATACCTCAAGCAATCGCGTTATGATAGGGCAGTTCCCGATAATTAGTTGCGTTTTGCTAAAATGTAGTTAAGGAATCATGGTTTTTAGAGATGAATATGCGCTTTTAATCGTTCTTTTTTTAATGGTTATTGTTGGCTGCAGAGAGGAAAAGAGATACCATGACAAGGTACAGCGGCAAAAAGTGGATACCCCATCCGATGCCCTGCAGGAGATACTTGATTTTCAGGCAGGCTTAAATCGAGAGTTTCGCGATCCTGAGACCTCCCCTTTGCCAGATCGGTACCGCAAAAGCTTTGAGGGTTTGGATTTTTTTGCCCCGGATACTGCGTACCGGGTAAGGGCGCGGCTGGTCCGTACCCCGGAGGCCCTTCCTTTTCTAATGCCCACAACAACCGATAGGACGTCAAAGGAGGTTGTATACGGCATAGTAACCTTTTCCCTGCATGGAAAGAACCATAGGTTGGAGATTTATCAAAATCCGGAACTGATCCTTGAAGACGGGTATGCGGACTATTTGTTTCTACCTTTTACGGATCGGACCAATGGGGATCAGACCTATATGGGGGGCAGGTATTTGGATTTGCGCATTCCCAAAAGCGACACTATTGTCCTGGATTTTAACAAGGCGTATAATCCCTATTGTGTCTATAACAAAAAATACTCCTGTCCCTTAGTTCACGGGGTAAATGCCCTGGGTGCCCGGATTTTGGCCGGTGTAAAGGATTTTGAGCCCAAGACGAAATAAGCGGGATATTGCGAAAGGCAAGACAGATAATAACAATGTGTTAGCATCCCTTGCTCCTGAAAAAGCGCACTATTTTTAAGTTTCCCCCCAAAGACGCCGTCAAGTTTATTTTTCACTTTCTTTTAAAAACCTGGTGGGCTCCGTAATAATACCAATTCAACTTACAGAACCGATCAAAGAAAATGACATATTTTTTTGTTCTGCAATAAAGAAACGTTTTATCGGGTGGTTTTGTAATTTGAAGTGGTATAATACCTCATCCTTGGAATTTGGTACTTGAGATTTGGTATTTAGTTCCGATAGACCACCTTAGGTTTTTCCTTACTTAGGGACGGACGTTTGTCCTCGAAACAAAAAACCCCGACATTGCTGCCGGGGCCTTCGATGGCTCGAAATATATAAATAAATCAACCAATACGGTTTTCCAACCGTCTTTTAAAACTGATAGATTGCGGCCAAAACAAAGGAGGAAAGGCTTTTTTGCGCCATGCCGTCACCATCCATGAAGTTTGGCAATTCTTCGGAAGCACTATCCAACCGTAGTTCGGGCTTAATAATCAAGTCGCCGATAGTAGCACTTCCCGTCAAGGTCACCGCAAAGACACTGGCATCCCCATCTGCATCGGAAGCACCAATGGCCCCGAAGAAATCGGTTTCCGTAAAATATTCACCCCGAAGCCCAATAGTGAAATTTTCAGAAGTGGCCAATTGGGGGTATAGGGCTGCACCAGCAAAGCTGCCACCGCCATCACCGTCAAAGTAGGCAGCATTTATCCCAAGGAAAAAATCATCGGAAAGATTGAAGCCTCCAGTATAGTCAATTTCAAATGCCCCGTTGTCTATCAGCAGGTTCAAGTATTGGTCGCTATAGCCCAATTGAAGTCCGTAAGCGTATTTACCGTCAAGATTTAGCTCGGTGACATCTGTCCTATTCATAACGGCTAGCATCAAACTAAAATCATCAGAGAGGGCAAAATCAGCCTTGAGTCCTGTATGGCTAAAGGGGCCATAGGAAAATAGATAGGAGGTACTGTAGTTAAAATTAGCCGATGGCGAAATGACCTCATACCCAAGGAAGGTGTTAAAATTACCTAGTGTAAGGGTTACGGCATCACTTACATTCCAATAAACATACAATTGGTTCACAATATCCCCCGTAGCCGAATAAAGTGGGGATGCAAATACGGCATCCGTACCGCGTGGGCCAAAGACCAAATCGGCCACAAAACCAACGTCGTCCCCTTCATAAGAGGCGATTAGGTTGGCCATGCCCAAGGCAAAACCGGGCAAATTGGCAAAGGAGGATCCGGGCGCCGCATTGGGTACATTTGTTCCATCGACTTCGGTGGTAGAGTTGTCCGCATTCAAATTGGTACGGTAATAAGCATCTACGGTTCCACTAAAGGAGAATGCCTTGTCTTCCTCTTCTTCCTGGGCAAAAGTGGCGGTTCCTACTAGCATCACTGCCAAAAGAACCAGATTTTTTACGAAATTTGTGTTTCTAGTCATTTTAATACGTTTAGTTGAAGAATATCCCTTTGGGATTTCTTTGATTTAATAGTTTGTTTATCGTTAAAAGGCTTGAATAAACGGAGCGTTCTGCCAAACGCTCCGTTTCCCTTTTATGGATTTCAGTTCGTTAGTCGTTGGTAAAGTCTGGGTAAGCGTCCATTCCATGTTCGTGGAGATCCAATCCTTCCACTTCTTCTTCCTTGGAAACCCGAAGTCCCATAACGGCTTTGAGCACACCAAGAATAATAAGGGAGGAAACTACGCAAAACGCTCCAATGATCAGTACACCGTAAAGCTGGGTCATGAACTGTGAGCCACTGGCCATGGATCCAAAAATACCTACGGCCAAGGTGCCCCAGATACCACAGATCAAGTGAACGGTTACGGCACCAACGGGGTCATCCAATTTTAGTTTATCTATCAGGGCCACGCCACCTACAATAATAAGTCCGGCGATGAACCCGATAACGACGGCTTCGTTGGGGGACATGAGATCCGCCCCAGCGGTAATTCCAACAAGTCCGCCCAAAATCCCGTTGAGGAACATGGTAAGATCCAAGTTCTTGTAAAGAACCGTGGAAAGGAAAAAGGCACCAAAACCACCGGCCGCAGCGGCCAAACTTGTAGTGACCAGAACCAGGGACGTAAGTTCTGGATCGGCAGAAAGTACGGATCCGCCATTGAACCCGAACCAGCCCAACCATAGGATAAGTACCCCGGCCGTTGCCATAGGAATACTATGGCCCGGAATAGCCTTCGGCTTGCCATCCTCGCCAAATTTACCGATCCTGGCACCCAATAAGGCTATGGCTACCAAGGCGGCCCAACCTCCAACGGAATGTACCAACGTGGAACCGGCAAAATCATAGAAACCCCAGGAATCCAAGAATCCACCGCCCCATTTCCAGGCACCGACAATGGGATATACCAAGCCTACATAGATTACGGTAAAAATCATAAAGGAACCAATTTTAATGCGCTCGGCAACGGCTCCGGAGACAATGGTAGCCGCTGTTGCCGCAAACATGCCCTGGAAAAGAAAATCTGTCCACCAAGTATATCCGCCATCCGCATAATCGGGAGTCATCCCACCTTCCGGGGCCCCGATACCAAAGCCGGCAAACTTGAGAAAACCACCATCCCCGTCTTCAAATCCGGGATACATAAGGTTAAAGCCCCAAGCATAATAGAGCAAAAGCCCTCCTGTAATGATAAAAATATTCTTGAATAAGATGTTAATAGTATTCTTTTGACGGGTCAGTCCAATTTCCAAAAAGGCAAAACCCGTATGCATGAAAAAAACCAAGGCCGTGGCCAACATCATCCATACATTATTCGCTGTAAATAATCCTGCTTCCATTTTAATACGTTTAGTTAGTTATGGTTTAGTTTATACCGGCCTGTCCGCTCTCTTTGGTTCGTATTCTATAGGCTTCAATGACTTCCGAAACGAAAATCTTCCCATCCCCGACATTGCCCGAATAGGCCGATTCCAGAATGGCTTCTACCGTACGCTCCAAAAACTCATCGGAAACCACTATGGAGAGGTACCGTCGTTGTATATCCGTGGTACTGTAGGATATACCACGATACACATGTCCTTGCTTCTCATTTCCAACCCCAGTTACATCCCAGTAACTGAAGAATTTCACCTCAACTTGATGCAATGCGTCCTTGACGTCATCAAATTTGGATTTTCTGATAACTGCTTCTACTTGTTTCATTGTTGATTTAATTATTTATGCGGCCAAATATATTGTTAAAGAAACCATAACCCCAAAAAAAAGAGGGTAAGTAGCTTCATTTTTATTATAAAATGAATTTAAACCCTATAATTTTATGTGTAATTAGCACATAGTGCTAAAAATTTGAAATATTTAATAAAAAAAGGAAAACAATGAAGGCTTGAATAAAAAATAATTACAA
>JBCCZF010000329.1:0-4442 GCA_039188035.1 Bacteroidota bacterium
ATCGGTTTGTGCTTGGGCGATTACAATTCCAAGGCAGATGGAGGGACGGCAAAATACATTGCAGAGGTTCGTTATTTTCATAAAATACAATTTAGCCTATGGTCACTTGGGCCAATCGATCTAAAAGCGCACGGACCTTTTTGGTGTTCTCTACATAGTATTTGGCCTGTGTTTTATGCTGTCCCACTTTAATAGTGATAGTGCTTTCGGGAAGCTCTTGAAACATAAATTCGTCTGTCCAATCATCTCCCATAGCAAGGGCAAAATCGTACTGGTCTTCCCCTAGCACGCGAACAGTGGCCCTTCCCTTGTTTACATTGCTGCTTTTTACCTCCATTACCTTGTTGCCATTGAGCACGCTAATGTCGTCATTCCCTATCAAGCTGGTAAGCACAGTGCTGAGCTCCGTAGCGCGAAGGCTACCAAAGTCTGGGTCGGTCTTGCGGTAGTGCCAGGCCAAGGAATAATTCTTTTCCTCGATAAAGCTGCCCGGGGTGCGATCCACAAAGGATTCCAGTACCGGGCGAATTTTTAGCATCCAATCGTTCTTTACGTTTTCCAACATCCGGAAAGGCTCCCCATTTTTGGATATCCACACGCCATGTTCCACGATCATATTATACCCTTTATGCAGGAACCAGCGGGTAAACGTGTCCTTGTCCCTACCGCTGACCAGGTAAAGCTCGGTATCCGGGTTTTGATGAAGTGTATCCAAAAGGGTATAGAGCTCCTCGTCCGGTTCCGCCTTTTGCGGATCGTTGTGAAAACCCATGAGGGTACCATCATAGTCCAGGAAGAGGATTCTTTTTTGGGCGGTTTCGTAATCCTTGCGGATTTCTTCAAGAATATTTGAACTTACCTTTTTGGAGATATTGGCCCTTTCCCTATTCTTTTGCTCGCGTAGGGAGTTCATAAAACTATTGGCCCATTTTTCAACGTTATAGCGCTCCAAGCGATGTTGCAACAGCCCATTTCTGGATTTTTGTTCTTCCTCCGGCATTTCTATGGCGGCGTGCAAGGTATCCGCAATCTGCTCAAAGTTGTTGGGGTTGATAAGCAGCGCTTCGTTCATCTCGTTCGCGGAACCCGCCATTTCACTAAGAATAAGCACCCCTGTCTTGTCCGTACGGGTGGCAATGTACTCCTTGGCCACTAAGTTCATCCCATCCCTTAATGGCGTTAACCAGGCAATATCGCTGGAGGTATATAGGTCGATAAGACTATCAAAGGGCAGCGATCGGTAAAAATACCAAATAGGGGTCCAGTTCACAGTAGCGAACTCCCCATTGATACGGCCTACCAATTCGTCAACCTCCCTTTTGAGTAATTGGTATTGTGGCACATTGGATCGCGAGGGCACCGCAAGAATGATTAAACGCACCTTTTCCTTGTACTGGGGATATTTGTTAAGAAAATACTCAAAAGCATTCAGTCGCTTGGCAATACCCTTGGAATAGTCCAAGCGGTCGATGGAAAGAAGGAACTTGCCATCTGGGATGGACGTTTTGTGTTTGTCCAGGCGTTGCTGTAGGTCCGATCGCATTTCTGGTTTCTTTTGTTCGTGCTCCAGAGCGGCCTTGCTAAATTTTTTATAGTCGATACCCATGGGAAAGGAATCTACCTTGATTACCCTGTTTTCCAGAAAAATGTCGTTGAAACTCACCTCAAGTCCCAATAATCTGCGTACCGAGCTCAAAAAATGTCTTTCGTAATCGTAGGTGTGGAAACCAATCAGATCGGAGCCCAAAAGACCTTCCAGAACCTCTTCCCGCCAGGGTAGTGTCCTGAATATTTCATAGGAGGGAAAAGGGATGTGCAAAAAGAAACCAATGGCGATTTCGGGACGCTCCTTGCGCACCATTTGGGGAACCAGCATTAGTTGGTAATCGTGGATCCAAATGGTATCATCGGTATTGGCATGGGCAAGAATGGCGTCGGCAAATTTTTGATTTACCCGCGTATAGGATTCCCAAAAACCCAGTTCAAATTCAGAATACTCCAAAAAGTAATGGAACAGGGGCCAAATGGTACGGTTGCTAAAGCCGAAGTAAAATCCATCGACCTCCTTTTTGGAAAGGCATACCTTGGCCGCCCCATGTTGGGCCAAGGCTTTGTCGATTCTTGGGGCCAATTCGTCGGGAATGTCCTCATCCGTAAGCCCGCTCCAACCAATCCATAGGCTATCCCCCCCAGAGTGGACGGACTTCATCCCGGTCGCCAATCCACCCACACTGGGTACGGCGGTAATATCCCCATTGTGAATTTGTAATTGTACCGGTAGTCTGTTTGAGATTATGATAGTTTTGCCCATGAAATGGATGTTTTTGCCGGGTTTTGGATTTAAATTCTATAAATTTCGTCAAATTGTACGGCAATACCAATTCAAAACAAGGTAACACTAACTTTTTTATCGAATGGATAATCTGGACTATGGAATTGTAGGAAATAGTAGAAGCGCGGCCCTTATTTCTAAAACAGGTTCGGTGGAATGGTGTTGTTTGCCCGAATTTGATTCCTCTTCCGTTTTTGCCAAATTGTTAGACGATAAAAAGGGGGGGAGTTTTGCCATAAAGGTTGCTTCGGAGTATAGCGTAAAGCAACGTTATAAAAAAAATACCGCGGTATTGATCACCCGATTCTCGGATGGGGAGAACACCTTTGAGGTGCACGATTTTATGCCCCGTTATTACAAGGAGAACGGCGGGTACCACGCCCCACCGGAACTGGCCCGCCATATACGGCACATTAAGGGACGACCCAAGTTTCGCGTGCATTACGACCCAAAATTGGAATATGCTCTTGGGGAGACCCAGACCTATGTGAAAAAGAACTTTGTAGTAAGCCTCACCCATTCGGAAAAATATGATACTATTTTTCTGTATACCTCCTTTAATAAAAATGCGGTCGTGGAAGGTAGGGAAATCGAGGTAAAGGAAAACGGCTTCTTTTTAATCGGCTATAACGAAAAGATTTTACAGCCCACCTCCAGGAAGATTTATTTGGATCTGGAACGGACCAAGGTGTATTGGCTTAATTGGACCAATAGGACACCTACCTACAACAAATATGACAAGCAAATTGTGCGTAGTGCCATTACCTTGAAGCTTTTGAGTTATGATCGCACAGGTGCGGTACTTGCGGCGGCAACCACCTCTTTACCGGAAACGATCGGAGAAGTACGGAATTGGGATTACCGCTTCTGTTGGATTCGGGACGCCTCCATGGTCATCAAGGTTATGGCGGACCTTGGACATAAAAATGTAGCTCGAAGATATTTGCAGTTCATTATTGATTTGATTCCGGACAAGGACGAGAAACTGCAGATCATGTATGGCATCAATAGGGAAAAGAACCTTACGGAGAAGACCCTGGACCACCTTAGTGGTTACAAGAATTCCTCGCCTGTGCGTATTGGAAATGCTGCGTACAAGCAAAAGCAAAATGATATCTACGGCATTTTAATGGATGTTATCCACGCACAACTGGCCAAGTTCAATACGGATATCGAGAATGGTGAGGAACTCTGGGGTATAACCAAGGGTATTGTGTGGATCGTTTCCCGTCACTGGCAGGAACCGGATAAAGGGATATGGGAATTGCGGACAGAGGACAGGCATTTTACCTTTTCCAAGGTACTATGCTGGGTGGCTATCGACCGTGCCATAAAAGTGGCCCGTATCCTTAAAAAGACCCGAAAACTGGAGAAATGGACCCAGTTGGAACAGGAAATTAAAAATGATATCCACAATAACGCCTGGAACAAGGAGGTAAACGCCTTTACACAATCCTATGGTTCCAGACATCTGGATGCCTCCGTACTGCTTATGGAATCCTATGGGTTTATACATGCCAGATCTCCTAAGTTTATGAGCACGGTACGCGCTATTGAAAAGGAATTGAGCAATGACGGGTTGTTGTATCGTTATAAAAATGAGGATGATTTTGGCCTTCCGTCATCCTCCTTTACCATTTGCACCTTTTGGTTTATCAATAGTCTTTTCAAAATAGGGGAGGAGGAAAAGGCCGAGGCCCTATTTGAAAAAACACTCGCGTATAGTAACCATTTGGGACTCTTTAGTGAGGATATCGATTTTAAAACGAAGCGATTGTTGGGCAACTTTCCGCAAGCATACTCCCATTTGGCCTTAATAGAATGTGCCATAAACTTTTCCCGAAAAAATACGGAAGAGCGCATATTGGAATCCATGCGGGAGTAGCAAGGGCCCCATTGTTGCAATTCTTGAATTCCTAGAACCCAATTGACGTTGCCTATCAATTGTCCGTTGGAAAGGTAAACGATTTAGGGATATTCAGGAGTAAGCCCATTTTTCGATAAAATTTGACTTTCTTTCCGTTCGACTTCTGAGGTCGGGCGGCATTTTTTTCTTTTGGAGATTTTTTTTCGGTTTTTTGTCCGTGTGCAGTGGATTTTGGCGCGTTTC
>JBCCZF010000330.1:0-4427 GCA_039188035.1 Bacteroidota bacterium
AGATACTATTATTCAACCCCATGTTTTTATTGGGAACAATGTGGTGATTGGCAAAGGGTGCCTTATTCATTCCGGTGTGGTCATTTACGATAATTGTATTCTAGGCGACAATGTTATTATCCATTCCGGGACAGTGCTTGGGGCGGATGCCTTTTATTATCAGAAGCGACCGGAGGGTAGGGACAAATTGCTTTCGGGAGGTCGCGTCGTTATTGAGGATAATGTGGAGATCGGTGCCCTGTGCTCCATTGACAAGGGGGTTACTGGGGATACTACCATAAAATGGGGCACCAAGTTGGACAATCAGGTACAGGTGGGGCACGATACCGTAATCGGCAAGAACTGCATTATTGCGGCCCAGGCGGGAATAGCCGGTTGCGTGGTGATTGAGGACGAGGTCACCATCTGGGGGCAAGTAGGAATAATCAGTGGCATAACCATAGGTGAAAAGGCGGTAATCATGGCCCAGACCGGAGTATCAAAGTCCTTGGAAGGGGGCCAACGGTATTTTGGAAGCCCCCACGGGGAGTTCCGTGAAAAAATAAAGGAAATGGCCTACCTCAAACAAATCCCGGACATCCTTAGGAAATTAAAGGAATAAAATATCCAAACGGCATAAGTTAAAGGGCAAACCTCTATTTTTGTGCATCTAAAAAAGTAAATTAAAGATACTATGAGTGTGCTTGTCAATAAAGATTCAAAGATTATCGTGCAAGGTTTTACGGGAAGCGAAGGCACCTTTCACGCCGAGCAGATGATTGCATATGGGACCAATGTGGTGGGGGGTGTTACTCCCGGTAAAGGAGGACAAGAACATTTGGGCAAGCCCGTGTACAATACGGTTGAGGAAGCGGTCCAGGATGTTGGTGCGGACACCACCATTATCTTTGTGCCACCGGCCTTTGCCGCAGACGCCATAATGGAAGCCGCCAATGCTGGGATAAAGGTGATCATAACTATTACGGAAGGCATTCCCGTCGCCGATATGGTAAAGGCATACGAGTATCTTAAGGATAAGGATTGCCGATTAATAGGCCCCAATTGCCCTGGGGTTATTACCCCTGAAGAAGCCAAAGTAGGAATAATGCCTGGATTTGTGTTTAAAAAAGGGAAGGTAGGTATAGTATCCAAATCAGGTACCCTTACCTATGAAGCGGCGGATCAGGTAGTGCGCCAGGGACTTGGAATTACTACGGCCATAGGCATAGGGGGAGACCCTATAATCGGTACTACCACCAAGGAGGCCGTTGAATTATTGATTGCAGACCCGGAAACGGAATGTGTAGTGATGATTGGGGAAATTGGTGGGCAACTGGAGGCGGATGCAGCCAAGTGGTACAAGGAAAATGGCAGTACAAAACCCATTGTGGGTTTTATCGCAGGCGAGACCGCCCCGGCCGGTAGGACCATGGGCCATGCGGGGGCTATCGTGGGGGGAAGTGACGATACCGCACAGGCCAAAAAACGTATCATGGGGGAATGTGGTATCCATGTGGTGGATTCCCCTGCGGAAATAGGCAAAAAAGTCAAGGAAGTATTGGCCTAATCCATTATTCCCCTAAACTGAAAAGGAACGCCAATGAAACTTTTGGAAGGAAAAAACGTAATTATAACCGGTGCAAGTAGGGGCATCGGCAAAGGAATAGCCCAACTATTTGCAAATAATGGGGCCCATGTGGCCTTCACCTATAGTTCAAGTGAGGGGCCGGCATTGGATTTGGAAAAGGAACTAACGGAAAAAGGCGTTAAGGCGAAAGCCTATAAGAGCGATGCATCCAGTTTTGAACAGGCGCAAAATCTTGTAAATCAGGTGTTGGAAGATTTTGGCGGAATCGACGTGCTTATCAATAACGCCGGGATAACCAAGGACAATCTATTGATGCGCATGGGCGAGGCCGATTTTGATACCGTTCTGGAAATTAACCTCAAATCGGTATTTAATATGACCAAGGCCGTGCAGCGCACACTTTTAAAACAACGCAAGGGGTCTATCATTAATATGAGTAGCGTTGTGGGGGTCAAGGGCAACGCCGGTCAGGCCAATTACGCGGCGTCCAAAGCGGGAATGATCGGGTTCACAAAATCCGTAGCCCTGGAACTGGGATCCCGTAATATTCGCTGTAATGCCATTGCCCCGGGCTTCATAGAAACCGAAATGACTGCCAAACTGGACGAGAAGACCGTTCAGGGCTGGCGGGAAGGCATCCCCTTAAGAAGAGGAGGTTCTCCGGAGGACGTTGCCAATGCCTGCCTCTTTCTGGCCTCCGACCTCTCGGGCTACATTACCGGGCAAGTGCTCAACGTGGATGGAGGAATGCTCACCTGATGGGCTGATCGGTTCCTGGAATGGCAATTTCATGAAATACATGGCGTCCGGTCAAGGGTAAATTCCCATGATATATGGAGATACGAACCGTATTTTTAATTCTTCTGGCCGCTGTCGTGGCCCTGGCCCTTGTACTTTTTCAATACTACCATAAGGGAAAAGGGAATGTACGGGTGCGTATCTGGTTATCCTTTTTCCGTTTTTTGACGTTTTTCGGGATTTTTATTCTGCTCATTAATCCCAGGTTTACCAAAAGGGAGTATGAACTGGAAAAGCCCTTTCTTTTGCTTCTTGCAGATAATTCCATGTCTGTGGCCGCATTTTCGGATACCCTCAGGGGCCTATATGATGCCTTGGGGAACAATGCGGCCCTGGCGGAGCGTTTTCGGGTGCGGGCCTATAATTTTGACTCCTCACTGTTACCTGGGGATAGTTTGGATTTTAAAGGGCACCACACCAATATTCAAAAGGCCATCTCCATGGCTTCAGGGGTCAATTCACAAACCAATACCGCTATTGTATTGCTCACGGATGGTAACCAAACCCAGGGGGAGGATTACATATTTCGCGCAAAAGGGACAAATGCCTCGGTATATCCCATTGTTGTGGGGGATACTACACGGTATGAAGACGTGCGCATAGAAAGGGTGAACGTAAACACCTATGCTTTTCTCAAAAACAAGTTTCCATTAGAGATTTTGATCGGGTATGAAGGCAATTCCGTTGTGGAATCCAAGTGCACTATACGAATAAATGGCCGTTCGGTATATTCCCAGGGGATACGGCTAGGGCCATTGGACAATAGCCTTATCTTAAACGTGCCGCTTACCGCCGAGAGTGTCGGGGCCAAGACTATTGCCGTTTCCGTTGCCCCTTTAGATGGCGAAAGGAACATACGCAACAACACCAAAAGTGTAGGAGTAGAGGTAATTGACGAGAAAACCAAGGTGGTTCTCGTGTCCAGTATTCTCCATCCGGATATCGGGGCACTTAAGAAGGCCATCGAGAGCAACCAACAACGTACGGTTTCCGTGGTACGACCTGGGGATAGGTCTGGGGAAATGAACGATGCGGATGTTTTTATCCTCTATCAGCCCAACGCTTCATTCGCCCCGGTTTTTGAGTATATCAATACGAATAAAAGCCACTACCTCACACTCACGGGAACACATACGGATTGGTCTTTTCTGAACAAAGTGCAAAATGGTTTTTCGAAAAGTGCGCTGGGTCAAACGGAGGAGATTGGACCGGTGCCCAATCCTTCTTTTGGCGTCTTTGACGTTTCTGATTTTTCTGTTGGGAACTTCCCTCCATTAGAGGGGGAATTGGGGGAGATTCTAATTGACAAACCTCATGAAGTGCTTTTGGAACAACGCATAAAAGGGGTGGAATTGGGGGAACCCCTAATGGTCGTTATGGGCATGGATGGGCAGCGGGAAGCCGTTATTTTTGGGGAAAACATCTGGAAATGGCGGATGCAAGGGTATCGCGACGAAGCTGATTTCAGGAATTTTGATGCGCTCATGGGCAAGCTACTCCTGTACCTTACCAGAGATCGATTCAAAAGAAGGTTGGATGTGGATTATGATATAGTATACGAAAACAGCGGGGACAATCGAATTCTGGCCCGTTACTTTGATACGGCCTATGAAATGGATACCGATGCAGAATTGACCATTATCCTTACTTCGGATAAAACGGGACAAAAAAGTGAAGTTCCCATGCTCCTCCGCGAGGATCATTTTGAGGCCGACCTGGGGAATTATTCACCGGGAAAGTACAATTTTACGGTTGGGGTGGACGGTACGGATATTCGTTTTTCGGGAAATTTCACTATTATGGATTTTAATGTGGAGCAACAGTTGCAGTCCAGCGATTATGCACGATTGTCCCAATTGGCCACCAATACTGAAGGTACGTTGTTCTTTCCCCGGGATATAGAACGTTTGGAGGAGGAACTTTTAGGGGAACAACGCTACCTGCCCATTCAAAAGAGCGTCGAAAATGTAGTATCTTTGATAGACTATCGCCTTGTTCTGCTTTTGATATTGACAGGGCTTGCGGCGGAGTGGTTTATTAGAAAATATAATGGATTAATTTA
>JBCCZF010000331.1:0-4426 GCA_039188035.1 Bacteroidota bacterium
GAGATCGGGCAATTTGGGCTTTGGTCTACCCAAGGTCGGAGGGTTTGAAAACGAAAATTGCCGAAAGAACAAGGCCTACCCGTTTAGATGCCAATTCTTGGCGCAGGCCTTACACGTCTTCCTAAATCAACTATTCTTGTAAGGCAAAGCAAATTCTATATTCCTGGCTGCAGAATTCTTACGTAACTTTACGGCATGAACCTAAACATATACGATACCAAACAGGATGTAGCCCTGGAGTTTGCCAACTTTTTTGCCGCATTGGTCAAGGATAAGGACAGTTTTCATGTGGCCCTTTCGGGCGGCAGTACCCCGAAAATCGTTTTTGAGATGCTCGCCATTAAATACAAGGATGCCATAGACTGGTCCAAAATTCATTTTTATTGGGGGGACGAACGCTGTGTGCCCCCTAGCGACGATCAGAGCAATTATAAAATGACGGATACTTATCTCTTCTCGAAAATAGTGGTTCCCAAACAAAACATTCACCGGGTTCTAGGGGAGAGCAATCCGCAACGGGAGGCCTTCCGTTATGCCAATCTATTGGAGATTAATTTGGAACGGGTAGAGGGCGTGCCCCAATTTGACCTGGTTATCCTGGGCATGGGAAGTGATGGGCATACGGCCTCCATCTTTCCCCATGAAATCCACCTGTGGAGCGCCAAGGGCCATTGCGTGGTGGCCACCCATCCGGAAACAGGTCAAAAGCGTGTTTCGATAACCGGGGAGGTTATAAACCGGGCCAAAGAAGTTGTTTTTTTGGTCACAGGGGCCGATAAATCTGAAAAAGTCACCAAAATTGTGCAGCAAAAAGACAATTACAAAGCATATCCCGCGGCCCTGGTAGCCCCAAATTCAGAAAAGCTCTCGTGGTTCCTGGATGCCGAGGCGGCAAAAAACCTTAAATAAGGGCGAGTTTTACATTTTCTTGCTCCAAAAGCGGGAGATATTTTTCAGGCTCAAAGGTCTGTTCATCAAATTGGGTATCGCGTTGAAAGGCGGACTGTCTGCGGATTTTGCTCCGGGTAAAACGTCGAATACCATGGGTATCCTCTATCAATAAACCCGGAACTGGGACGTTTTTGCCCTTTTCGTCCTTGGCCACCATCGTAAAATAAGAAGAATTGCAATGCTTGCGTTCCCCCGTAGTGATGTTTTCGGATTCTACCCGAACGCCTACTACCATGGACGTTTTTCCCGTGTAGTTGATGGAGGCCATAAGGGTGACCAATTCGCCTACTTCCACGGGATTTAGGAAATTTACCCGGTTTACCGAAGCCGTCACGCAATAGCGTTGGGAATGTTTGGAGGCACGGGCAAAGGCAATTTGATCCATAAGGTTTAAGATATAACCTCCATGTACTTTTCCCCCAAAATTGGAGTGGGACGGGAGCATCAATTCCGTTATGGAGACTTGGGATTCCTCGGATCTTTTGTATTGTTGTCTGTCCATGTAATTTTATTATCAATGGTTTGCCCCTTCCTTTTTAAGCCAGGTCGTGGATTGCTTAAATTCCAAGCAAACAGATCAGTGTAGCTCAACGGTACGCCGCCAATGCCTATTTTTAGGAAGTAGGGTCAGTTCCTAAAATGGGGGGATCGCTCTTTTTCAATGGCAGTAATGAAGTATTTGGTATCGCCCAACCAAAAGAAGGTGGCAAAACGTTCCACATATTCCAACTTCACATAGGCACCTTGATACTCCTGCAACTTTTTGATAACTTCCTTGTCCTTGTCCAGCACGGAAAAGGCAAAAATCTGGGCTCCGGAAATGCCCTGACTGATCTCACCTTCCCAGGTTTTTACCAATACGCCCTTATTACTGATCTTGATCAGTTCCCCGGAACGGACGCCTTCACTGTACGGAACAAAATAGATGATGGCGTATAGGAGTGCAAAAACGGCAACAACAACGCCCAAAGCAACGAACATGGCTTTTTTCATGGAAAAATCGAGTTAACGAAATTAAATTTAATTATGCATTTTAGGTTTTAGGCCTTCCTCCAGATCATCCTCCAAGGCACGTTTTAAAATAGGTTCCGGTATGGACTTTTTGGCTTTGGCGCCCATTTTTTTGAGGCGTTCTATACTGGTTATGATATTGCCCCTGCCTTCCACCAGTTTGTTCATCGCCCCCTTGTACTCCGTCTTGGCCTCGTCCATTTTCTTGCCCACCTTGGTCAAATCGCTAACAAAGCCCTCAAACTTGTCGTAAAGCGCACCGGCCTGTCGGGCAATTTCAATGGCATTGCGTTGCTGCTTCTCATTCGTCCACATGGAATCTATGGTGCGCAAAGTGGCCAATAAGGTGGTCGGGGTAACGATTACAATATTCTTTTCAAATGCCTTGTTGTACAGGGTATTGTCCTGGTTTACGGCTAGGGCAAAGGCCGGCTCTATGGGCACGAACATCAAAACGAAATCCGGGCTTTCCATCTCATACAGATCTTCGTACTTTTTGGCCGAAAGTTGATCGACATGTTTCCGTAAGGAGGTAATATGATTCTTAAGAAATCGCCCCTTTACATCATCCTGGGCATTGATGTAACGCTCATAGTCCGTTAGGGAGACCTTGGAGTCCACGATCATTTTTTTCCCATCCGGTAGATGAATGATGACGTCGGGTAGGACCCGGGTACCATCCTCTCGGGTAAAGCTCTGCTGAACGGTATATTCCCGATCTTTTTCCAGACCCGATTTCTCCAAGACCCGCTCCAAGACCAATTCGCCCCAGTTCCCTTGCATTTTGCTGTCCCCCTTCAGCGCCTTGGTCAGGTTTTCCGCCTCTTGGGTAATCTTAAGGTTTTGATTCTGAAGTTGTAAGAGCTGTTCCTTTAAAGCGGAATGAATGCTGATGTTCTCCTTTTGACTTTCCTCTACTTTTTTCTCGAACAATTGGATTTTTTCCTGCAAGGGATTTAGGATAGTCTTGATGTTTTTCTGGTTCTGCTCCGTAAACTTTACACTTTTTTCATCCAGGATCTTGTTGGCCAAATTTTCAAATTCCTTGGTGAACTTTTCCCGTAACCGTTCTACTTCGGCCTTTTGCTCTTTGTTCTTTTGGTGCACATTTTCCAAATCGGCCTGGTAGCGTACAATCTGGTGCCCCAGACCTTCCTTTTCCGCTTGCCATTGTACCCCATTTTCCTCGGCCTGGCCCAATCGTTTTTCTAGAGCCGCTATGCTGTTTTGCAACTGTTGTTCCCGCTCCTCCAAGGCGCCGCGTTCGGATTTTTGCTTTAACCCCATGATATAGGTGCCCAAAAAATAACCAAGGGCCATACAGGCCAGCCCTACGAAAAGATATATGAGAAAATCGTTCATTGTTTATACATATCCCAAGGCATAAAGATACATGATCAGTGGCTAAGTGCTTGTTTAAGTTTTATTGTTGATTTATGATGTAGGATATTCCTGAACTCAGAAAAAATTGTTCCGGGATGCAACAAATCCATCAGGATTGAGAAAGGTAGGCTATCCTTTGTTTTGCCGCTATTAACCGTGTCTTGAAACGGTGTTCATAAACTGCAACCGTACGTTCGTATAAAAATTTGGGTATAACGCTATAAACCCATTATTTTTCCAATTCAACATTTAAACAAATGAAAATGGTTACACGGTTATTTGGTTTACTCCTTCTAGTAGGAACAATTGGCATTTATGCCCAAAAGGTGGACAATGGTTTTTCAGAACAGGACTTTTATTTTACCGCTTGGGGCGATGTTAATAAAGGTGATGGTGGGGCTAAACTGGATATGAAAGGACAAAAAGCACGATTAAAGCGATTGGCCGAGGCCGGAATCACCGATTTGTTGCCCAATGCCAGTACCGAACGTCTCAAGGAACTCATTCCTTTGGCAAAGGAGTATGGGATTAGAGTACACTCTTGGTTATGGATGATGAATATTGGAGGTCTTGAGGAAGCCCAAAAACACCCTGAATGGTATTCGGTCAACGCCTTGGGACAGAACTGTAGGGATTATGACCCCTATGTGAGCTATTACAATTTCTTAAGTCCATTTTCGGAAGGAGCAAGGAAATTCATAAAAAACAGGGTCAAGGAAAAAGCTGCTACAGCCGGAATAGCTTCCGTACATTTTGATTATATCCGTTTTGTGGATGTGATATTGGGGGCAGATCTTCAAAAGAAATACCAGCACAACGGGAAACCCTTGGTGCAGGATCGTATTATTCCCGACTATGATTTTGGATATCATCCCAAGGCACGTAAACAGTTCAAGGAAATTTTTGGAACCGACCCAATGGATTTGGACGATAGGGCAGAAAACCCGGCATGGCAACAGTTTCGAATGAATGCTATAACAACCTTGGTCGATGAATGTGTGGACATTTGCCATGAACAGGGCGTAGCCACTTCTGCAGCGGTTTTTCCGTTCCCGCAATTGGCGCGTGAATATGTACGCCA
>JBCCZF010000332.1:0-4421 GCA_039188035.1 Bacteroidota bacterium
AGTGTATTGACTAAAATATGATAATCCACCCATGGGCCTGTCTCCTTAGTTTCCAGTAAAAAAGTTTTAGCTGAGTCCAAATTGACAACAGGTATTTGTTCACCCTTATTAAGAGTAGAACTTGTCCCGGCAAAAACTCCTTGCACTTGTATTGGAAGCTGATTATACATTAGCCCCTTTGAAGAATCAAGGCTGGATATACCAATTATGTTTGAGTCACATCCAAACACAAACACGTTCAAAATCACGAGAAACATTATTCTTGCTATTGATTTACCCATTCATCGATTGTATTATGAGGTTTGTAGAAATCCCATACCCCATCAGTTTGTGCCTCAAGCCCTAGGCGTTCAATCGCTATTGCTAAAAGTGTTGGATTTACGTCTGCCTCGTATTTGAAACGAATTCCGGGGTTAGTTGATTTCGTTATCAGGTTTGAAACCTATCCTTTTTCTTGGTGTATCCTCTTTTATGAACTGTTTAATTAGCTGAAAAACTTGGGCAATCTGCATATCGTGCCTTCCAATACTCCTTTCCAGTCTCTCCATTCGCAAGAGCAATTCGCGGTGACCTTGGAACATTTTACGCATTTTCACGAATACTTCTATAATCTGTATGCTAACCTAGATCGCCCTTTCACTGGTAAGAACATTAGCCACCATCAAAATACCATGTTCGGTAAAAGCCTTTGGCAGGACGTGAGAAAACTTTAGCCTTTCAAGGTGGTCGCATTTTGCGACCAGCTCACTTTTTTCATCCTTCGTAAGTTCGAACATAAAGTTGTCAGGAAAACGGTCTATGTTCCGCTTTACCTGCTCGTTTAAACGTTTTGTATCAACCCCGTAAAGTTGCGCGATATCAGCATCTATCATTACCTTTTGCCCTCTTACAAGCAGTATCCTACTTGCTATCAATTCGTCCGGGACGAATCTTTTCTTATTGGTCTCGCCCATTTTTTGCATATTTTAAAAGATAGCAACTTGTTATTAACATTTTTGATACTAAATGGTTATTGATCCGAGGCATCCTACAGAAGCCGCTATTATTCTTATACTTTTTTTACGGATAGGCCCTCCGCTAGCGCAAGCGCCATGCTTGTGCCCTTCTTGTTTTTATCACAAGCACTTATCATAACATTCCCAATACAGTACCTTTATTTTCAATTTTCATCACGGTTCGATCATCAGCTTTATCTTTTTCCCATTTATGGAAAACATCCCCCGCCCTGCGGGCACCCCCTTCAAAGGGGGATTCCTTTTCAACAGGCCAAATTGGGCATCCCTATTATCGTTTTAGCTCTATGTACTGGCACAAAACATCCCAATATACTCCGGTCACCTACGGATAGGCCACCTGTTCCCCGGTTGCCTTCAGCGAGGGCATTTGCGCATCCACGCTAATCAGGTAATCCCGAAGGACTTTGGCGAGCACCTTCACTTGTTCTGGCCGGGCCTTCGCCAAATTGTGGTGTTCCCCAATGTCATCCGCTATATTGAACAATTCATAGCGCGAATCCAGGTGATAGTAAATCAGTTTCCAATCACCGAGCCGGACAGCACTGAATGCACCAATACCTGGCCCACTAGGCCCCCACTCATTAGGGTAATGCCAAAACAAGGGGCGGTCTGCGGTTTGGCCGGAAGTAGTATCCGTAAAAAGGGGAACAAAACTTTTCCCGTCAATGGTCTGGACGACCTCCGGCAGCTCCAATCCCGCGATTTCCAGAAGGGTAGGATAAAAATCCTCAATAATCACATAATTGGCATTGGTGGTTCCCTGCGCGATTACTCCCGGCCATTTTACGATCATGGGTTCCCGGATACCCCCTTCATAAATGGAACCCTTACCGCTGTTCAAGGGTTTGTTATGGGTGTTGGGCTCCCCACCCCGGGCATGAACGCTGAGCCCCCCATTATCCGACATAAAAAGGATTACCGTATTTTCAGCCAAATTTTTGGCCTCCAAATAATCCATAATATCGCCAAGACTTTTGTCCATCCCCTCGATCAACGTGGCATATTTGGCCTCTTTGGGATCTAAACCGGCTTCCAGGTATTTGTTTAGGTATCTATCGTCCCCCATAATGGGGGCATGAACGGCATAATGGGCCATGTAGAGGAAAAAAGGTTCTCCTTGGGTCACCGCAGTGTCCATAGCTATCATAGCTTCCCGGGTAAGTGCCTCGGTCAAAAAAATATCCTTACCATGATATTTCTCTAAACCGGGAACCGGCCATGGGGTATCCCTAAATTCCGGAAGGTTTCCGAAATTTTCAGTACCTAGATAACTTTTGGGCCCGCCAGCGGCATGTCCCGCAATATTGACATCAAAGCCAATATTCCTGGGATTGGCGGCCGGGGTGCCGATGGCCCCAAAATGGGCTTTGCCAGCATGTATGGTAAAATAACCGGCATCTTGGAGCAACTGGGGCAAGGCATCGGCATGTACGGAATAGGCCAAGCCGGGATTGGGACAAAGCCCGTTGACGTTCCATCGGGGAAAGGAAAGTTGCTCGTGATTCGTTTCCATGGGTTGTAACGCATCCTTACGCAGCGTCCAATTGGTAACCCGATGGCGGGCGGCATTCATTCCCGTCATCAGGCTTATTCGGGTGGGCGAACATACGGGAGTGGCATAGGCCTGGGTGAATTTCATGCCTTCCCGGGCCAAACGTTCCATATTGGGGGTGTGGTAACGTTCGTTAAAGGGTGTCCGCTTGTCCCAAAAGGGCACCGAGGTATCCTGCCAGCCCATATCGTCCACCAAAAAGAGGACAATATTGGGTTTTGAAGGGGGTGCTTCCTCCTGCTTAACCTTGGAACCACAACCAAAAAAAAGGGCCAACACGAAGAGCATACCCATGTATCGCATACCATTATGAATTTAAACTGACCTATTATACCAACACTAGGCCATTATTGCAGTTTCTACCTATACTATCAGTCACGTGGCTCCCTAGGAACTTCTTAGGACAATTTGAATGCCAATGTAATTCCGTCAGTGACCATTCCCGTAACGATGATGGCCAAAATCAATCCCATCAGCTTCCCGACAACCGAAATTAAACTATCCTATTTACAATACGATCGCTTAGGGAAAATGCCCAATAGGTGAGCAAAATCATCAGGCCAAAAACCCCCAGTACAACCGCAATGTGGATAAAATCCACATTGGTCACATTGTTCATTGCAGTGACTATGGTTCCCGGCCCCGCCAAAATAGGTATGGCCAACGGTGAAACCGCCATATTTTTTTGTTCTTCGGAAGTGGCGCCATGGCTTATCTTGGACTTCTGGGACATCAACATTTCAAAGCCCACATAAAATAGGAGTATCCCACCCGTTATCTTAAAGGAGGGAATGGTGATCCCAAACAATTCAAAAATGTATTTGCCCGCGACCACAAAGACAGCCACAATAATAAAGGCCGTAATACAGGCCGTTCGGGCCATTTTCTTTTTACTACTGTTGTCCATCCCTTCCGTTAACCCTAAAAAAATAGGCGTATTGGCGATAGGGTTCATTATCGCAAAAAAACCGATAAAGACGGTCAAGGCATAGGGGAGTAAATTTTCCATGGTTTTGGGGGTTTATTAAATGGCTCGAATCTTCCTTCGTAACGGGTAACCAGGTCAACACAAATAAAGGAAGAACTTCTTAAATAGACCTATTTTCCGATCTATTATTTCCATTTTCGTCTTATTTTGGTGATTCATTTTCCCTGTCTCCCCTGTTCGACAAGACAATAGGGAAATTCGCCGTGGATGATTTTCCCAGAAGTACTAAATTGGACGAAAAACAAATGCCTTCACGACCTTGGGCCTGTAAAGAAAAATAAGAACTGTGATTCTATGAGATTCAACTCTATCGCATCTTTTAATGAATATCTTAGGGTGGCAGCGCCTAAGCATCCTTTTGTAGACGTTGGGGAATATCCCAAAAGCATGCTCATGACTTCGGGCCCGGTACATCCCAACTTCTATCGGGTATCCCTTAAATATGGATTGGAGCATGAAAAAGGCAAAGGTTATATGTATTTTTCCAGTCCAAATCAACCCATACAATGGAAAGCACAAACGCCATGGAACGGGTTTTACATCAACATTACGGAAGACCTTGTTTCCACGAACCAACATTTACAATATTCCTTTTTGAACTACGGCCTGCATGAACCTCTATTTTTAAATGAAGCCGAAGAACTGATCATTACCCGACAATTCGAGGAAATAACCAAAGAATATAGTAAAAAAGACTATTCCCTGGATTTGGTATTGGCCTATTGCAATTTGATTTTTGCCCATGTATCCCAGTGTTACAAAAGGCAATTTGGGGAACGAAAAAAGGAATACAACGCCTTGGTCAATGACTTTTTTCACCTCTTGGACACCTATTACATCCAAAAAGGGAATGGCGAAATTGTGC
>JBCCZF010000333.1:0-4419 GCA_039188035.1 Bacteroidota bacterium
ATCCACTTTGATTTTGAAACCCTTAGGGTACGGCAGAACTGGACATTGACCGATGCCTGGGATTTGGAACGCTTGCAAGGGTATCTGAACACCTGGTCCGGCGTACGCCGATATATCGGGCAAAACTCCGGAAGCGACCCCGTTGGCGAAGTAATCAAGGCCATAGTGCCATTTTGGGGAAAAGGCGAACAAAGGGAGGTGCAATTTCCCATTTTTCTAAAGCTTTGGAAGATTACCAAACCCTAGGTAAGGATACCACAAATTTCGGCGGATAGGATAAAGGAAGGAAACTTCCCTTGCCAATCGGCTATCTAGGAAGAGGCTTAAAAAGCGGGGTTTGGCAGTGCCGGAATGCGCATTTCACAGCAGGGCCTTTTCACGGGGAGCCGGATACGGTGATGGCCAGGAAAACCTGCACGTTCTTTTTAAGGTGGTTAGGACTATAACAAAACTAAAGGATAAAACGTAAACAGGCTCTTAGAAACCCCCGGGTTTTTCGTATTTTTGGGAAACTCGAAATAAAAAAATAGCATGGCATTTGACATTGACATGATTAAAACGGTTTACGCCAACATTGCCGAAAAGGTAACGGCCGCCCGTGGAATTGTGGGGAAACCACTTACCCTTTCAGAGAAAATTTTATACTCCCACTTATGGGATGGCAAGGCTGCCCGGGCCTTTGAACGCGGAAAGGATTATGTAGATTTTGCCCCGGATCGTGTCGCTTGTCAAGATGCTACGGCCCAAATGGCCCTATTGCAGTTTATGCATGCTGGAAAACCTAAGGTTGCGGTGCCTACTACAGTGCACTGCGATCATTTGATTCAGGCCAAGGTAGGGGCAGAGGCCGACTTAAAACGGGCCAATCGGACCAGTAACGAGGTTTTTGATTTTTTGGAATCGGTCTCCGACAAATACGGTATCGGTTTTTGGAGGCCCGGAGCGGGTATAATCCACCAGGTAGTATTGGAAAACTATGCCTTTCCCGGGGGTATGATGATCGGAACGGATTCCCATACCGTAAATGCGGGCGGACTGGGTATGGTGGCTATAGGCGTCGGTGGTGCGGATGCCGTGGACGTTATGGCGGGCATGGCCTGGGAGCTCAAATTCCCCAAGCTTATCGGGGTAAAACTCACGGGAAGACTTTCGGGCTGGACGGCTCCCAAGGATGTAATCCTTAAAGTGGCCGACATTCTTACGGTAAAAGGGGGTACCGGGGCCATTGTGGAGTACTTTGGCGAAGGGGCCACGGCCATGTCGTGTACAGGAAAGGGTACCATCTGCAATATGGGTGCCGAGGTAGGGGCTACCACCTCTACCTTTGGATATGATGATTCCATGGATCGCTATCTTAGGGCAACCGATAGGGAAGATGTTGCCGACGCCGCCTTGATGGTAAGGGAACATCTTACAGCGGATCCGGAGGTATATGCGGATCCGGAACGGTATTTCGATCAGGTAATTGAGATTGACCTGTCTAAATTGGAACCACATCTTAATGGGCCCTTTACCCCGGATTTGGCCACTCCAATTTCGGAGATGGGCCAGGCGGCACGGAAAAACGATTGGCCGTTAAACGTGGAGGTAGGCCTTATCGGTTCCTGTACCAATTCGTCCTATGAGGATATTTCCAGGGCGGCTTCCCTGGCCAAACAGGTCTCGGACAAGAATCTAAAAATGAAATCGAAGTTTACCATCACCCCAGGTTCAGAACAAGTTCGTTATACCATAGAGCGCGATGGTTTCATAAAGATGTTCAACACTATTGGGGCCACGGTCTTTGCCAATGCTTGCGGCCCCTGTATTGGGATGTGGGACCGCTATGGGGATAAAGCGGCAGATGGCCCTCGTAACACCATAGTCCACTCGTTTAACAGGAACTTTGCCAAACGTGCGGATGGCAACCCCAACACCTTGGCCTTCGTGGGATCTCCCGAGTTGGTGACAGCCATAGCCATTTCTGGCCGTTTGGACTTCAATCCGGTTACCGACAAGCTGATCAACGAGGAAGGTCGGGAAGTGATGTTGGATGAGCCTAGGGGGTATGAACTTCCCCCAGAGGGATTTGCCGTGGAGGATGCCGGTTATGTAGCCCCTAGTGAAGACGGTTCCAGCGTAGAGGTCAAAGTGAGTCCAACTTCGGAACGGCTACAACTTTTGGCTCCTTTCATACCCATTCAAGTGGAGGAGCTTCAGGGAATGAAACTCTTGATAAAAGCCTTTGGCAAATGTACCACGGACCATATCTCCATGGCCGGGCCCTGGTTGCGGTATCGGGGTCATTTGGACAATATTGCGAACAATACGTTGATCGGTGCGGTAAACGCCTATAACAAAAAGACCAATTTTGTAAAGAACCAGCTTACCGGGGAGTACGGTGGGGTGCCGGATACACAGAGGGCCTATAAGGCTAATGGGGTAAGGACCTTGGTTGTGGGTGATCACAATTATGGAGAGGGCTCTTCACGGGAACATGCCGCCATGCAGCCCAGACATTTGGGCGTAGCCGGCGTTCTAGTGAAATCCTTTGCACGTATCCATGAGACCAATTTGAAGAAGCAAGGTATGTTGGCCCTTACTTTTGCCAATGAGAACGATTACGATAAAATACAGGAGGATGATACGTTCAATTTCCTGGACATTGCAGATTTTTCCCCGGAAAAGCCGTTGACCATTGCGTTGGTACACGCTGATGGGAGCAAGGAAAACATAATCGCCAACCATTCGTACAACGAGGCCCAAATAGGCTGGTTTAAGGAAGGTTCCGCTTTGAATGTCATAAAAAGGGAAAACGCATAACCCAAATAATCAAGTTGAAGACTCCCAAAAATTTGGGAGTTTTTTTGTTGTAGACCAGTTCTCATTTAGAATTGGGTCAAAACAGGGGCGGTCGCTTTTTCTTGTTCTAAAACCGTTTTTTTACTCATAGCAGGGGTTATGGATCCAATAAAGGGACGAGGAAAATGAACAAGCGTCTTGAACCAATTTTTATTGATACCTTACCGTATGAAGAAAAAAACCATTCGTACGCTTTTGCTCATAGCAGTGGTACTGGCGTTTTTTATAACCCCTTTGGGCTATCATAGTAAAGTATGGCTCAATCGACTATTCTCCAAGAATCCCGAGCAAATCCCCCTTCATGAACGCGATAAACTGCCGGATTATTCTTGGAAGCTTAAAGATGCACAATGGGATTTTTTCAACTTTGACCGGTCTACCGGAAAAGTGATATTCATCAATTTTTGGGCTTCCTGGAAACTTCCCTCCGCCGCTGAACTCGAAGACATTCAAACACTATACGATACCTACGGGAATAGGGTAGATTTCTACATCATTACCAATGAGGAACGCCCCCCTGTGGAAGAGTTCATGATAAAAAACAAGTTTACCTTTCCCGTTACGTATCTGATTATTGGGGAAAGGGCACCCATGGAAATTATGGATCCCCCGGCAACTTATATTATTGATCGTGATGGATATATTGTGGTGCGTGAGGACGATATTCGGGATTGGGATAATACAGAGATACATACCCTTTTAGGTGCGCTTTTACAATGATGATTTAAAGCGTTGGGTAGGGGTGGATAAAGTAGTTTTGGGCCAAAGCAAAATCCAGGCGGTATAGTCCTTAGTCCTTTACTGTTCGCTCGCTAATTAGGGATACTCAGGAATGACTGAAACGTAATGAAAACAGGGGTTTAGAAGTTCTTACTGTTGAAAGAGTACCCTTTTTTTTAAAGTAAACCCCTCAAAAACATGGTCGATTCCCTTGATTGGACTTTCTTTTCAAAACTCGATCAATAGCAAAACACCCCTTATGTGAAGGTTTCCTTTTGTCCCGATAACTGTCGGGATGGAATTTGGGTCTTGGCCCCGATAGCCATCAGGATTGAATATTGAAATATCAGAGGGGGTTTCCCCATAGTCCTGAAACTCCCTAATTAAAGAAGGCCTTAGGATTGCCAAGGCCTTCGGTAAGTATTTTGAACCTTCAGGTGCTATTTTATCGCTATCTTTTTCATCACGGACCTGCCTTGATCATCCTTTAGGTGAAGAAGGTAAATACCCGTGGGTAGTGATTGTACATCAAAAGACAGATTGTCCGTCTCAATTTGTTGCACTCTTCCGGAGACATCGTTCCCGCCTAAGTCAAAAATACGGGCCTTCACACTTTGGGTATCCAAAAATCCTGCATTGACATTAAGAACATCGGTAGCGGGCAAGGGATAGAGGCTTACCGCGTTATCCGTGTTCGTGGGAGCTTCCAATCGTACCACGGTCACGGGGTCCGAGAGGTCGAAGCACCCCTGCAGGTCCGCCGCGTTTGCGCCTATCTCGGCCCCTGTGAGTCCCTCCTCGAACCTGAGGTGCCATATCAGGCAGGTCCCCGGCCCCGCCGCGTCGAAGTCCACGCCC
>JBCCZF010000334.1:0-4416 GCA_039188035.1 Bacteroidota bacterium
ATTTATCGTGCACCCGGAAGCGAGAATTCCTATTCGGTATCGCAAAACACTAGTATAGTCGGTTTCCATTCCTGGAATCCACCTAGAACCAATAGCCCACACTAAAGAAAAAGGTATTGTCGGATAGTTCCGGGGACCAGGAATACAAAAGCTGCACAGGGCCCAAAAAGGATTCCCAGCCGTAGCCGAGACCATACCCGGAAAAGTTTGGTTCCGTAAACCAATCCCCTGTCCTAAAGAGGTCGTCGTCTACATTGGCATAATTGGCCGTAAAGGTAAAGTGGTGTTTCTGGGTAAACTCCCAATCCAAGCGAGCATAGGCCTTAACATAGCTATTTCCGGGTAAGCTAAGAAAATCATACCCTATAAAAGGCCTAAAGTTATTGATCATATTGGCCCCAAAACCGCCCAACACAAAATCAAAAGAGGTCACTTCCGAAGTCCCAAATTTAACGCCCCCCTCACTTTCCAAATTTAGGGAAAGTCCGTCCCAAATAGGGAAGGCTGTTCCCAATCTGGCCTGGCCGATCGAAAACTCCCTGAAATTGTTGTTAAAATCGGAGGAGAAGAGATATAGGTGAAAATCACCTTTAAAATACAGTCCCTTGGTAGGAAAATATCTATCGTCATAGGTATCCAAGGTCAATTGGCCAAAAGCGCTGTAGAAGTTGCTCCGTTCAAAGAGTGTCCTCCCCCGGGAAAAGCGGGCCTCCTCCAATTCTTCATTTCCCGCGATGTCCCCCAGTGTTCGTGTACTATACTTTAAAAATTTATGTTCTCCTCCCACGGTAAGGGCCACTTCTTCCCGAAGAACGGTCTGCAGATATATCTGGGTGGTAACATCGGTAACGTCCAAGGAGATGGAATTGATATTGGGGTCGTTTTCCACATCAAAATTACTGCGGATCAAATCGTAGTTTACCTCATGATCAAAGGCGTTAAAACTGGAGTTTATTCCAAAGCTCCAATAGGTCCCCTTATCTACATAGTACTTGAAAAAATAACGTAGGTTATCGCCCAGGACAAAGTCCAAAGATGCCAGGTCATCTTTGCTTAAGATACGCTTTCGGGTAACATTGATCAAGGCCGCACTTTTGTATAGGTCGTCGTAATGCGCTCCAAGTCGAAGAAGGGTATTGTCCGGAGTTTCGTTTAAGTTGAGGATCAGGTCCTCCCCATTTCCATTGGATAATAATTTATAACGAATGGAATTGAAATTCTCCGTGGCGGATAGGTTGATAATGCCCTGTTCCAATCTCTTAAACTCAATTCTTTTGCCCAGGTCAAAACGAAGCTTTCCCTTAACGTAACCGCGGGTGTAGTTATCGTTGTTTCCCTTTATGATCAATCGATTAATAACAATACTGTCCGTGGGCACAACGGGACTTTCCCGATCAAAAGAGGCATGCCCATTAACGGAAAGTTCTTTGAGCTGGGTGTACATTTCCCTGGCCGCTTCCTCTCCCTGCTTCAGGATACCTTCCCTTTTGTTAAAATCGATAATAGAAAAATCCTCCATATCCGGCTTGATATAAATGTCCGTTTGTTTGGATTTTTCCTCCATGTCCCTAACAGTTCTGAAGTTATTGATTTGGGAGAGTATTTCCGTAGCCGAGTTGAGGCCTTCCCGATCTGCCAAACCATGTTGCACATCCACCCCTATAATGATATCGGCCCCCATTTTCCGTACCTCGTCTATGGGATAGTTGTTCACTACGCCGCCATCTATGAGCAACTTTCCGGCTACATCGGCAGGCTCAAACAAAGAGGGAAGGGCACCACTTGCCATTACCGCCTCGGGCAGATACCCATGGTCCAACACCACCTCCTTCCCGGTCTCTATGTTGGCGGCAATACACAGAAAGGGAATGGGAAGCTCGGAAAAATCCTGTATATCCTTTACGGGATACAATAGGCGGACCAATTCATTATAGATGCCTTGTCCCCGGGAATAGGCAGACGGGAAGGATACCTTAAAATTGTTAAAGGGAAGGGTAAGGGCATAGCGCTCCGAGTTTTCCTTTTCGTAAAATGTCTTGGCGTCCCTGGGCAGAAGATCTTGGATGAGTTTACCGAAATCCACGGCCCTAAAAATGGAGTCCAACTCCGTGGCGGAATATCCTGCTGCATAAAGTGCCCCTACAATGGCCCCCATACTAGTTCCTCCTACATAGTCGATTTTAACACCGGCTTCTTCAATAACTTTTAATGCCCCAATATGGGCCATTCCCTTTGCCCCGCCCCCACTAAGCACAAGGCCTACCTTGGAATCCTGTGGTTCCCTTTCCTGGGCCTGCATTAGCCAAGGACATATACACCACACCCAGATAAGAAAAAACGATTTGGGCATACCGCCACGGTTTATATAAAAATTAATGAAAGGTCTCATAAACTATCTTGGCCTTTGCCGCTCCAATGGTTTCCACTAAGCTGTCCAAGGAAGCGGATTTAATCCGCTTTACGGATTTAAAGCTACGCAAGAGGTCTTGGGCGGTCTTTTCCCCAATCCCTTTGATCTGTACCAGTTCCGAATTGATCGCCGCCTTGCTCCGTTTCTTCCGATGGAAGGTAATCCCAAACCGGTGCGCCTCGTTCCGAAGTTGCTGAATAATGCGCAAACTCTCCGACCTTTTGTCCAAATACAGGGGAATGGGGTCCTCCGGAAAATAAATCTCCTCCAGCCTTTTGGCAATGCCGATAATAGCGATCTTTCCCCGGAGTCCCAGAACATCCAGACTTTTTAAAGCCGATGAAAGTTGTCCCTTTCCACCATCGATCACGATCAGTTGGGGAAGGTCACTTTCCTCCTCCAACAATCTTTTGTACCTTCTAAACACCACTTCCTCCATGGAAGCAAAATCGTCCGGGCCCGTTACGGTCTTAATATTGTAATGCCTGTATTCCTTTTTTGCCGGTTTACCATCCTTAAAAACAACACAGGCCGCCACTGGGTTGCTCCCCTGGATATTACTGTTGTCAAAACATTCGATATGGCGAGGTTCTTCGGACAATCGCAAATCTGACTTCATTTGGGCCATAAGCCGTTTGGTGTGCCGATCTGGATCCAATATTTTAACTTGCTTAAATCGTTCTTGCCTAAAAAACTTGGCATTGCGCTCAGAGAGGTCCAAAATCTTCTTTTTGTCCCCCAACTTGGGTAGGGTTACCTTTATATGGGGCTCCACGGTCACTGGAAAGGGAAGGTATAATTCTTTGGAATTGGATGTAAACCTTTGTCTAATTTCCACAATGGCCAATTGCAGTAAATCCGCATCACTCTCGTTCAGCTTCTTTTTAAGTTCCATGGTATGTGACCGCACAATGGAACCATGGGACAATTGCAAAAAATTGACATAGGCGTAGGTCTCGTCGGAAATAATGGAAAATACGTCCACATTGTTAATCTTGGGATTAACTACGGTAGACTTTGCCTGATAGTTTTCCAAAACTTCTACTTTTTCCTTGATCGCCTGGGCCTCTTCAAATTTCATATCATTGGCCAGAGCCCTCATTTGACGATTAAAGTATTGAATGGACGATTTGAAGTTCCCCTTAATTATTTCCCGAATATCGGTTATCTGTTGATTGTAATCCTCCTCTTCCTGCAATCCTACGCAGGGCCCTTTGCAATTCCCTAAATGGTATTCAAGGCAAAGCTTATACCTTCCCGAGGCAATTTTCCCGGGAGAAAGATCATAGTTACAGGTCCGCAAGGGGTAAACACTTCGAATCAAATCCAGCAAGGTGCGGACCGTGGCCATACTGGTAAAGGGGCCATAGTATTCCGAACCATCCTTGATGAGCTTGCGCGTCGGAAAAATTCTAGGGAAACGTTCGTTCTTTACGCAAATCCATGGATAGGATTTGTCATCCCGCAATAATACGTTGTATCTGGGCCTATATTTTTTGATCAGGTTGTTCTCAAGTAAAAGGGCATCGGATTCCGTACGGACTACAATGTGCTCTATCCGGAATATTTTTTTTACCAGCACCCGGGTTTTTCCATTATCGTGCTTTTTATTGAAGTATGAGGCCACCCTTTTTTTAAGGTTTTTGGCCTTTCCCACATAGAGCACTTTGTCCTCCGTATCAAAGAATTGATATACACCAGGACTGTTGGGCAAAGTGGAAAGTTGTATGGCAATGGAGAGGTGGGGCATAGGGCTTGGCCTTTTCAAGATTCTACAGATCCAAAACCTGTTTTAAACCGTCTCTAAATTACTATGTTTTGGGCAATAGTGACCTAACTTTTAACGCAAAGAATAGTTCTTGGGATATGTTGGGGACTTTTATCGGAAAAATCCTTTTGCCTAGGGTCAAAATAACAAAATTAACATTCCCTTCTTGGGCAAGGTTTTGGGAAGGAAATCGTTTTTTCGAAATCCGATACGCAAAAATTAACCTCAAAAAAATTAC
>JBCCZF010000335.1:0-4407 GCA_039188035.1 Bacteroidota bacterium
CAAAGAGAAGGATTGGAAAGCCTACAGCGAAGGCGCTAAATAAGGCATCCGGGACATTCCGCTCCCTTAAAAAGTATTGGACTTTCGTCCAGGCACTTACCTACTGTAATTGGGTGATTCTTTGGTTATGGTAACATCATGTGGGTGGCTCTCGTTGATGCCACTTGCCGTAATCTTAACGAAACGTCCGGTTTCCTGTAGCGTTGTGATATCCTTGGCACCACAATATCCCATACCGGCGCGAAGTCCTCCTACAAACTGGTGGATACTCTCGAACAATTCCCCTTTATAGGGGACCCTGCCAACAATCCCTTCGGGAACCAGCTTTTTAATATCGTCCTCCACATCCTGGAAATAACGATCTTTGCTTCCCTCCTTCATCGCTTCTACGGATCCCATCCCACGATAGGACTTAAATTTTCTTCCCTCATAAATGATGGTCTCCCCAGGCGATTCCTTCGTTCCCGCCAAAAGGGAACCCAGCATTACGGTATCCGCCCCAGCGGCTATGGCCTTGGGAATATCCCCAGTATAGCGTATGCCACCATCTGCAATAACGGGCACTCCACTGCCTTTAATGGCCGCGGCAACTTCCAATACCGCAGAAAACTGTGGAAAACCGACGCCGGCAACGACCCGGGTGGTGCAAATAGATCCCGGTCCTATGCCCACTTTTACGGCATCGGCACCGGCCTCTACCAAGTACTTGGCGGCCTCGGCCGTGGCAATGTTGCCCACAATGACCTCCAGTTCCGGAAATTTGCCTTTCACCTCCTTCAATACGGAGACCACACCTTGGGTATGGCCATGGGCCGTATCAATGACCACGGCATCCACCCCGGCTTCCACCAACGCCTGGGCCCGATCAACGGCATCCGGGGTAACCCCAATCGCCGCGGCCACCCGAAGTCTACCGTATTTATCCTTATTCGCCATGGGCTTTAGGGTAAGCTTGGTAATGTCGCGAAAAGTAATTAACCCGACCAACGTATTGGTATCATCCACTACGGGCAATTTCTCGATCTTGTTTTCCTGAAGGATATCCTCCGCCTCAGCCAAGGAAGTACCCTCCCCAACGGTGACCAGATTCTCCGAGGTCATCACCTCGGATATAGGACGATCGTTGTTCTTTTCAAAGCGAAGATCCCTGTTGGTAACGATACCTATCAACTTCTCGGATTCATCCACAATAGGGATGCCCCCAATACTAAACTCCTTCATAGAAGCCTTGGCGTCCCGTACATGGGAATTCAGTGGCAGGGTCACCGGATCCATAATCATACCGCTTTCCGCCCGTTTTACCTTCCTTACCTTTAAGGCCTGGGCCTCAATGGTCATATTCTTGTGCAAAACGCCTATACCTCCTTCCTGCGCTATGGCAATGGCCATACGCGATTCCGTTACCGTATCCATGGCCGCCGAGACCACGGGCACGTTAATAGTGATATTTCTGGTAAATTTCGATTTGATATCCACTTCCCTGGGAAGTACCTCGGAGTAGGCAGGCACTAATAGTACATCATCATAGGTAAGGCCTTCTCCAAGAATCTTTTTTAGGTGGGCTTCCATGGCAATTATGAATTAATTGCGTGCAAATGTAATGAAAAAACACCAGTGAGCAGTACTCTTAGGAAAACAAGGGTTCTACCATACTAGGAGTACTCAATACGAAGCCAATGGATCTGCAATGCGATCACTTATCCGGAACGCGCCATCTGTATCCGGAAAAACAAATTGCGCGGAGGGCCCCAGGTGTATTTCGTCGTCGACCAAGAACCGTGCGTTGGAACCCGTAGCACTTCACGTTATCGCGAATTGGGCGTGGGCCATAGCCCCAAAAAACCACAACCAGTGTTGTTTTAAATGCCTTTGATATTATCCGTAAAGGGAATTATCCAGGTTTTACGTTTAAACGATTCCCTTTCTTTGAGCAAATTTACCTTGGGATCCACAAAGCGGGTACTTTGCCTTCCGTAGAGCGTAACAAAACACTCTACATAACTCTCAATATTCACATGGCCTTTTGCTTCAAAATGGTCGTGCAAATAATGGGCATATTCCAAAATTAAATCGGGTTGAAAAGCCATTTGCTTTTCCTGGAAAGGGGTTAAAAAGTCCGTATTGTCCACATAAAACCATTTTCCTGTTTTGCCATCCACAATCTTAAATTGGGCATAGCCTACCTTTTCAACGAGCATTACCCGCCAGGAAAAACGATATCCTTCCTCTGTCCAAAACAACTCCCCGGGATAGGCCAGATACCGCCAGGGCAACAGGAGTTGTACCACAAAAAAAAGGACAAGCAACCCCAACCGCATCTTCGCCAAGGAACCCGTTGCCTGCCCCCGTATCTTTCCATTGTTGAATGATACCATGTTGATCTTGAAAATTCGGGCCAAAAATCGCAATATCCCTTTGTGTACCGATGGGTCGAAAAAAATGAGGGCGGAAACAATCATTATATAGGGAAACATGCCTACAGGAAACAATATCCGGGTAAGTGCGTGAAACAGCACTACCAGCCCAAAGGCAAACCAACGGGTACGCCGCCATAACAAAAAAAAAGGAATGGTAAGATCGTAAAATGACGCCGATCCAGCTAAAGGCATAATGCACCCATTCCTGCCCCAGTAGGCTTCCGATTAAAGGGACATCATATTTGGCGGGAAGCCATATGTGCAATGGCATGGCATTGAGCATCCAATCCGAGTTAAGCTTGGCCAAACCCGCATACATGTACACTATGGATAGCAGCAATTGTATGCTGTGGATGTTCCACCGGGGCACATATTCCAACCGAAGCGCCTTATTGCGTTTGGCATCAACGGAGAAGTAGGCGTTGGCGGGCAAAAACAACAACAGAAACGCAAGTATGCCAATAAAATAATAGTGGTTCAGGTAGGTGGCCTTATCCATTAACTCAATATAGGTGAAGGAAAGGAAAAAGGTCACCATGGCCAAACGGTATTTATAGCCTAGGGCAATAAAGACCGAAGCGAGCCCGCACACCAAAAACAAAAGGTAGGTCCAGATGCCTAAGGGTTTTATCCATTCAAAACCAAAGTAGGAAAAGTGGAAATCCGGTTCTATGTAGAGCTTCTTAATCCATCCCTTATGCCAAAAACGGATAATGCTCCAGCACATCATTACACCAAAAAAAATGCGAAAGACCGCCAATGGGGCCGCCTCCATTTTTTTTGACAAATATGTGTCCAAATTTCTTTTCATTTAATGATTGTTGGCATCCTCCCGAAACACCCCGTATCCAAGGCTACCAAAGTATCGGGCCACCCCGCAAGGAACGGGTTAAAATTGGTCCTTTGTAGCATCCCAACATCCGAAAATAACCCCGTAAACACGGGCAGCAGCTAATTCTCGGCCTAAGTCGCCACAACATCGATAATTTTTCGATTACTATTCGACGCTTCACATAATACTACCATGGATTCTCCCCAATTTTATCCTTTGCTTTTGCCAAGGATCTTTCAAAAATACCGGGAAAACAATTCAGTGGCTTTGTTAAAAGCCGCCTCAAAGGCCATTCCGTTGACCCCTGCATTCCCTTTATTGGCCGAAACGTAGGAAAGTATCTTCTCCGTGGGCATATTACCGGTAAGTTCATCCTTGGCCATAGGGCAACCGCCAAAACCCTGTATGGCCCCATCAAAACGCCGACAACCGGCCTTGAAGGCGGCATCTACCTTTTCGTGCCATAGGAAGGGGTTGGTATGCAAGTGGGCCCCAAACTCCACCTCGGGGTATTTTGGGATGAGATTGGTAAATAGATATCGGATCGTTTCCGGATCAGAGGTGCCCACGGTATCGGAAAGAGAGAGTATGCGGGATCCCATACCCGCTAATTTTTCTGTCCACTCCCCTACAATCTCCACGTTCCAGGGATCGCCATAGGGATTTCCAAATCCCATGGAAATATAGGTAACCACTTCCTTATCCGTGGCATAGGCAATGTCCAAAATTGCCTTTAAGGTCTCCACGGACTGTGCGATGGTCCTGTGGGTATTGCGCATCTGGAAGTTCTCCGAGATGGAAAAGGGATAGCCCAGATAATCGATCTCCCTATGGGCGGACGCCTCCCTTGCCCCACGAACATTGGCTACTATGGCCAATAGGCGGCTTTGGGTGCGGGATAAGTCCAACTTAGCCAGTACTTGGGCCGTATCCCGCATTTGGGGAATGGCCTTGGGAGACACAAAACTCCCAAAATCCAGGGTATGGAAACCGCAGCCCAAAAGGGCCTGAAGATATCGCACCTTTTCATCCGTTGGGATAAAGGATTTTATACCTTGCATGGCATCCCTGGGACATTCTATGATTTTTATGGTATTGGCCATATCGCATTTCTCCGAGGATTAAAATTAGCATTATTTCCCCGATAACGTATCAAGG
>JBCCZF010000336.1:0-4403 GCA_039188035.1 Bacteroidota bacterium
ATTATTCCCACCTATAACGAAATCGAAAATATCACCGCCATTGTCCAAGCCGTTTTTGAGCTAAATCACAATTTCCATGTTCTTATTGTAGACGACAATTCCCCGGATGGAACGGCGGCCGTGGTACAGGAAATGCAAGCTGCTTTCCCGGAGAAGTTGTTCCTGGAGATACGTCAGGAGAAGTCCGGGCTGGGAACGGCCTATATCCATGGCTTTAAATGGGCCATTTCCAGGGCCTACGAACATATTTTTGAGATGGATGCCGATTTTTCACATAATCCAGGGGATCTGCTTCGATTGCTACGAGCAGCTAAAAATGGGGCCGATGTGGTGGTAGGCTCCCGTTATAAACGAGGGGTAAATGTAGTGAACTGGCCTTTGTACCGTGTATTACTTTCCTATGGGGCATCCGTTTATGTAAAAATGGTTACCGGAATGCGCGTCCATGATCCCACGGCCGGTTTTGTATGCTACAAAAGACATGTTCTGGAAAACATTGATTTGGATTCCGTGCGTTTTGTGGGCTATGCCTTTCAGATTGAAATGAAGTTTAGGGCCTATCTCAAAAAGTACCGTATTGAGGAGGTTTCCATTATTTTCCGGGATCGGGAAAAGGGCAAGTCCAAGATGAGTTCCTCCATCATCAGTGAGGCCATTTTTGGTGTTTTTATGATGAAACTACGCAGTTTTTTTTTACGGAACAGATTTTAACTCCGGCCTGGCATTGGCAGCCCTTTATTCCCGATAAGGATAATACAGCGCGCTTTTCCATAAATTCATGCTAATTTTGATTCCGTTCCGCGATTTGCCCATAGCTTTGCACGATATTGGAGTACATAGATTCTCTTAATTCATAAACCTCATAACCAATAGCACCCTATATGGATCGATATTTGATCAAAAATGCCCGAATCGTCAATGACAATACCATTTCCGAAGATGATGTGCTTGTGGCGGACGGGCGCATACAAAGAATGGATGCCAATATCTCGGATGTTGGTGCCCAAATTGTGGATGCCAAGGGCAGTTACCTCTTACCGGGACTTATCGATGATCAAGTGCATTTCAGGGAGCCCGGGTTAACCCATAAAGGGGATATTGCCTCCGAAAGCAGGGCGGCCATTGCGGGGGGAATAACCACTTTTATGGAGCAACCGAATACGGTACCCCAAACCGTGACCCTGGAAAAACTGGAGGAAAAGTTTGCCATGGCAAAGCAATCTTCCTACGCCAATTACTCGTTCCTCTTTGGGGGTACCAACGATAATTTGGAGGATATAAAACGATTGGACAAAAATGCCTGCTCCGGAATAAAACTATTTTTGGGTTCCTCTACGGGAAATATGCTCGTGGACGATGAGACCGTAATCGAGAATATTTTTAGGAATACGGAGATGGTGATTTCCGCCCATTGCGAGGACGAAGGGACCATCCGCAAAAACTTGTCCCTGTACCGGGATACCTATGGCGATGCTATTCCCATAAAGTACCATCCCATTATCCGTAGTGAAGAAGCCTGCTATCTTTCTTCCGCAAAGGCGATTGCCCTGGCCCAAAAAACAGGGGCCCGTTTGCATGTGTTTCACCTATCCACAGGGAAAGAAACCCACCTGTTCCGTAATGATATTCCCTTGCATGAGAAAAAAATCACGGCAGAGGTTTGTATTCACCATCTGTGGTTTTCGGATGCCGATTACGACACCAAGGGTACGCTGATCAAATGGAATCCCGCCGTGAAAACGGCCCGGGACAGGCAGCAATTGTGGGAAGCCCTTTTGGACGACCGCATCGATGTTATCGCCACGGACCATGCGCCACATACTTCCAGTGAAAAGGACAATGTATATACCAAGGCACCATCGGGTGGTCCTTTGGTGCAGCATGCCCTCCCCGCGCTGTTGGACAAATATCATGAAGGGGCCCTATCCTTGGAAAAAATAGTAGAAAAAATGTGCCATAATCCCGCTGTGCTCTTTCAGATCAAAAAACGGGGATTTATCCGGGAAGGGTATTTTGCGGACTTGGTTTTGGTAAACCTTAGCGACCCGTGGCAGGTGGATCAAAGTACTATTCTCTACAAGTGTGGCTGGTCGCCCTTTGAGGGGCATCGCTTTGCCTCAAAAATATCCCATACTTTTGTGAATGGCCATTTGGCCTATGAAAACGGGCTGTTTTCCGAAAAGAGAAATGCCCAAAGGTTAACCTTTGACCGGTAGCGTGATGCGTGTAGTACAAATAGGCATACTGGTTTTGCTTATATCCTGCGGGGAACAGCTTTTGGAGAAACCAGAGGGCTTGATTCCTAGGGAAAAAATGGTAGAAATCCTCACGGATATGGCCATTGTAAATGCCGCCAAAAGCACGGACATCTCTGCCCTGAAGGCAAAAAACATAGATCCCACTGCCTATGTCTTCACAAAACATGGTATCGATAGTATGGCCTTTGCCGAGAGTGACGTGTATTACGCTTCCCTGCCCGCGGCGTATGAGGCCATTTATACGGAAGTGGAGGCCCGTCTGGAGAAGGAAAAGAAGAAGTGGGAGGAAATCAAAAAAGTGAATGACAGTATCAAGGCGGTAGAACGTACCCAAAAAAAATCCATCCAAAAGGAAAAAGACGAGAAAAAGGAGTAACCCCTGTGCAGCGGACCTTATTCAAGGATGTTCTTCCCTAAACTTTACGCAGCTAAAGGCCAAGGCTTTTTCCAGAGCTTCAAAGACAAACTCCAGGTGGGATTCCAGCTTGGCATTGCTGTAGATCTGGGGGTTTTGCAAAGCGGCAATGGTACGCCTTGTAATACGCCTGGCCCTTCCCGTAAAAAGTGCTTGGAGCCAATCCAAAACCCGTAGTAGTCTCAATTGACCTATCGTTAAAGATTTTTTGGGTTTAGGACGATTCAGTAAGGGGGCCATAGTATCCAGGATTTCCTTATAGGTCCTGTTTTCCGCCATGACGATAAACCGTTCATTTTGGATGGCGGATTCCATAAGCTGTATCATGCTGCGTACAACATCACCGACCGATACAAAACAGCTGCCCCCCGGTGGGAAATGCCGATATCCTTTATTTGCTGTTGTGAAGAGTCGCCCACTTGCACCATCCCAAAAACCGGGACCAATGATAATACCGGGATTTACAATGACAACGGGTAGGCCTTCCTGTGACCCGCGCCATACGTGCAATTCAGCTTCATATTTGGTTTGGGCATAGACATTGGCATCTTCCTCCAAGTGGTCGTTTTCCTCCGTGACGGCACCCTCGGGACTTTTCCCTATGGTGGCTATGGAGCTCACATAACAGAGTTTTTTTACCCCTTGGGCTATACAAAGGTTAACAATGTTTGCCGTGCCTGTTACATTGGTTTTCCGTAAGTTTTTGAACGCTTTAGGGTCAAAGGAGATCAAGGCGGCGGCATGATATACATGGGTGACATCCTTAAAGGCCGTTTCCAGGGAAGGAATATCGGAAAGATCGGCAGGAATCCATTGGATTTTTTGGAAAAGCGATCCGCCTTGATCGGAATAATAGCCAAAGACCTTTTTTACGCGTTCAAGATTGCTGTTCGGCCTGTAAATGGCCTTAACGAGTCTGTTGTTCCGCACCAAATACAGTAGTAAATGTGCCCCTACCAAACCTGTACCCCCAGTCACCAAGATCATGGGCTAAAAGTAGGCATTTGCTACGATTTATGGTGTTTAATGTTGATTTGTTGCCCACTATCTTTTTTGACATCCCAAACCCAAAACACAAATCATAATCTAAGGGAGAAGCTGGAAACTTCAGGTAATGCCCTTGATTCTTAAGCATTAGTGCGCGGTGTTTCATCTCAATTAGGTGCCGTGGCCCGTCTGTGAACCCTGGATATAGAAAACCAAGACGCATCTAAATCAGTGGAAAATACACTATCCGCGATCCTGGCTAGACCCTGAACCAGAAACAATCGCTATGGCCTCTTTCTTTGATTTTAGTGGATTTTTCAAAAGCCAAAGAGAAAATACTACTTTCAAATTCCCATGGCCTACTGGAATTTGTGTTTTGTAATTTGGAATTTGGCCGTTCGTTTTATCTTTGCAGCCAACTAAAGAAAAAACATGGCGCAAAACTTTGTCCGGGAATTGACTTGGAGGGGTATGGTACACGATGTAATGCCGGGTACCGAGGAACATTTGTTACAAGGTATGCAAAGTGCCTATGTGGGTATAGATCCAACGGCCGATTCCTTGCATATAGGTCACCTCGTGAGTGTAATGATGTTAAGGCATTTTCAAGTGGCCGGCCATAAGCCCATTGCCCTGTTAGGTGGTGCCACGGGCATGATCGGAGACCCCTCGGGGAAGTCCGCCGAACGTAATTTGTTGGACGAATCCACTTTACGATTGAACCAAGAAGCCATTCGGGCACA
>JBCCZF010000337.1:0-4390 GCA_039188035.1 Bacteroidota bacterium
ATCCTACAAAGAAGGGTGCCCGCCCTCAATTTACAGGAGACCCTTATTGTATTGGCCATCATCGGTATCCTTTTGTTATTGGCATTGCCCAATTTAATGCCCTTAATATCCAAGGCCAAAAGTATAGAGGCCCAGACCCAGCTTAAGGCCATCTTCAATGCCCAGACCACTTACAATTATATGTACAGCAAGTACAGTCCGGATTTTAACGAACTGGATTTTGTGGCTCCAAAGACCGTTACCGAGAATGGGACGGCCAATTACCGATATGAAATTGTAACTGCAGGCGCCGCATCCTTTACCGCCCGCGCCGAGGCCGTAACCGACTTCGACGGGGACGGGATACTCAATGTTTGGGAAATTGATCAGGAAGGAAATCCCAAGCAAATTATCAAAGATTGATTCTTCTGTTTAAAATAGGGGCCATTGTTTGTTGCGCGATTATTGCCGTGCAGGATGTAAAGGAGCGGGCCGTGCAATGGATTTGGTTTCCCCTTTTAGGGCTGGTCCTTTCCTTGCTCTATTTGCAAAATACCCCCTTGGAACACTATCTGCTATTTGCATTGACCAACGCTCTGTTGGTCTCCCTGATACTTGTACTATTGGCCTTATACACCAAGTATATTGCCAAAAAAACCTTTATGAACGTAAGTTTTGGGTTGGGAGACCTGTTGTTTTTCTATGCCTTTGCCCTGGGCTTTCCCACATTTACCTTTGTCCTATTGTTTGTGGCGGCTATCCTTTTTTCCTTTTTGGTATTTCTTTTGAAATCCCCACGAAAGGAAGGGGGGACGGTTCCCTTGGCCGGACTCATGGGGGTTTTCCTGATTGGCGTTTTCCTCATAAGTTGTATCCCTAACATGCCTTCCCTATACCTTTTGTAAACCATGACGTCCGATAGCTTTACCATACCCAAACACTTAGTGCAGCGTATTACGGCGGATCAGGCCTTTCATTACCGTATTGTTCCCGTGGATGATGGCGAGCAGGGGATGGTCCTAAAAACGGACAACCAGGCACTGGGAGATCTTTTGGCGGAATTGCAGATCGTTTTGGATACCCCAGTGGTCATGCAACGGTGTGGGAAGGAGGAAATGCAACGTTTGCTGTCCACGAATTACAGAAAGACCAAAAAATCGGGAAGCGATCCCTTGGGATATACTTCGGATTTTTTGGAAAAAATCCTCTTGGATGCCAAACATATCGGGAGTAGTGACATCCATTTTGAACCCTATGAAAAACGATGTCGGATACGCTTTCGCCTGGATGGCAAGCTTATGGAACAATTCACCATTGCCTTGAACGATTATCCTACCCTGATGAATAAGATAAAAATTAGGGCCGGTCTGGATATTGCCGAAAAACGACTGCCCCAGGATGGTCGGATCTCGGTGAATACGGATGGTACTGAATTTGACATTCGGGTATCTTCCCTTCCTACCTTGCACGGTGAGAAAATTGTATTGCGGATCTTAAGCAAGGATACGGGCGCCTTGAATTTGGGCAGCCTTGGCTTCACGGAAGACGAATTGGAGCGGTATCGGGAAGGAACTCGAAAACCGAATGGCATCATACTGATTTCCGGCCCCACAGGATCGGGGAAGACCACCACCTTGTACGCCACCTTAAAACATTTGAACGACGATAAAACCAATATCCTTACCGTTGAGGATCCTATTGAATATACCTTGGAAGGCATTAACCAGGTGCAGCTACGGGAAAATATCGGCCTCGATTTTGCCAGTACCCTGCGTACTTTTTTACGACAGGACCCGGATATTATCATGGTCGGGGAAATCCGGGATGTGAAAACGGCCAACATGGCCATTCGCGCCGCATTGACAGGACACTTGGTATTGTCCACCATACATACCAATTCGGCCTGGGCCACCATCTCGCGTTTGATCGATATGGGCGTCCCCTCCTTTTTGATCGCCAGTACCTTGAACCTTAGTGTGGCGCAACGGCTGGTGCGCAAATTGTGTTCTTGCAAGGAAGAAGCCCCCATAGAAGCACAACTCTTCCCGGAACGTTTTGTGATTCCACAGGACTTGAAAATCCATTATAGGGCCGTTGGTTGCAATGCTTGTCACCATACGGGCTATGAGGGGAGAAAGGCGGTCTATGAAATTTTACCGATTACCCAGGAACTAATGGGCCCCATAAAGAATAATCATTTGGAAATAACGGAATATATGCGCGAAAAACAAATAGCGACCCTACGGCAAAATGCCATTCAGTTGATACGGGACGGAACCACTTCTGTTGAAGAAGCCTATTCCCTATTAACCCGTTAGACCTGAACAGCGTAGTAGTACCTGAACAATGACCCATAGACCAACACCCATATTGCCTTTTCCGGTTGCCTTTAAAAAAGCAGCATTCTTTTTTTGTACGCTGTTGGTGCTGTATGCCCATGGGCAGGAATCCCCACGTATACAGAACATTCGCAATCAGTTGGAATTGCTCTCCCTGGAAAATGCCCAACTCAAGGAAAACCTAAAGCTGGAATTCAATGTGAACGATGTAACCCTTCCCAATTTCCTGTTGGCAGTCTCCAAGGTGCATAAACTAAACTTGTCCATAGCTCCGGATATAGCCAATTTAACCCTGGTGAACAACTTTGCCGATGTCACGGTAAGCGATTTACTGGTTTATCTCTGTAAGGAATATCAGTTGGATATTGATTTTACCGGCAACATCCTTTCAATCAAAAAGTTTAGCCCTCCGGTGGAGGTACCCCGGGAAAAGGAGATCCAAGTAACCTACAAACCAGACAATGGACTCATTTCCTTCGATCTTCAGAACGACCCCCTAATCCGGGTTTTCAGAAAAATTATGGACATTACGGGAGAAAACCTGCTCTTTTCAAGTGATTTGGAGCGCAATCCCCTTAATCTGTATCTCACCGACGTTCCTTTTGAGGTAGCGATGGAAAAATTGGCGACCACCAATGGGATGAGCTTTGCGAAATCCCGGGATGGTTTTTATCTTTTTGATGCCTTGTACCCGGAAGAGGGGCGTACCGCCGGATTACGACAGCGGATGGCCGGTAATACCACGGGCTATGTGGTTCTGGATACCCTTCGGAAGATTCTGGATGTCGATTTTAAAAACATCACCATAGCGGCTATCATTAACGAGTTGGGCCAGGATTTGGATCTGGATATTTACACCGCCACACCCTTGGAAGAGGCGGGTAACGTGACTTTTAAGGCCAAGGAAATCTATTTTGATGACCTTTTGGAACATATTTTTTCAAGTCGGGAAGCGCGTTCCGTCCAAGCTCCATCCCCTCAAAATAGGAATCAAAATAGTACTTCCAGGCCGAATAACAATCGTCCGGTGACCCCATCACTTCCTACCAATTTCACCTTTAAAAAAGAAGGGAATATCTATTTCTTTGGAACGGCGGACCAACTAAGTCTGCGTAAGGTAGAGGTTATACAAATGATGCACCGTTCCGTGGAACTTCTTGGTGATCCTTCCCAATCCCAGGGCTTTCGAAGATCGGGACGTACCACCAATTCCAACGTCAACTTTTTTGGGAACAACGGCGTAGCGGGCTCGCAACAGGGTATTGGGAATACAAGAAGGACTTTAAATACCCAATCCAACAGTTTCGGGAACTATCAGGATAGCGCCGAGGCTATTGTAAGCATTTTGCCCGATGAGATAAAATCCGAGTTGGACATTCGGGTGGACTATGAATTGAACAGTTTTTTCGTGAGTGGGCCTTCGGCCAATATTAATCGCTTTAAAAAGTTTATTAAGGAGATTGATAGACCTGTTCCCGTGGTACTTATCGAGGTAATGATCTTGGAGGTGAGAAAATCGGCTACCGTGGAGACAGGCATTAGTTGGGGTATTGGTGAGGAGCCCGTGAATACACAGGGCAGGTTATTCCCTGAGACAGAGGTGACCTTAGGGGCCAACACCGTGAATAAAATTATTGGAGGATTTGATGGGTTTGGTTCATTTAATATCGGTCAAGTAGTTCCCGAGTTCTTCGCGACGATCAAGGCCATGGAGGAAAACGGGAATTTAAAGATCAGGTCTACCCCCAAGCTTTCCACATTGAATGGACATCGGGCGAATCTTTCTATTGGGGAAACTACCTATTATGTGGTAACCAACCAGAACTTTTTCGGATCGCAGATTCCCACCACTTCGGAAATTCGGAATTATGAACCTATCGATGCGGAATTGGCGGTAAGTATAAAACCTTTGGTCTCCGGAGACGGACAGGTAACCCTGGATATCAACGTGATCCAATCGGATTTTAGCGGGGAACGTATCGAGGATGACGCCCCTCCAGGCCTTACCTCACGGGAGTTTAGTTCCATAATCCGAATGCAGAACCAGGATTTGGCCATAGTGGGCGGATTGG
>JBCCZF010000338.1:0-4384 GCA_039188035.1 Bacteroidota bacterium
TATCAAAATCAACAACAAACATAACTTTACGGTTACAGGGGTGGTAGCCGATTTGCCGAACAATGTGACGTTCCCATTTGACTGGTTGTTGCCCTTTGAAAGCTTTGGTTTTGGCCAGGAAGATGTATCCTGGATGGAAAATTATGCCAGCAATTTTGCCTATACTTTTGTTGAACTTGCCCCAAAGGCCAATTTCCAGCAGGTAGATGCCAAGGTGCGGGCCATGATTCCCTCAAAATTGGACGCCAAGTACAACAAGGCGGATACCTATGCTTTTTTGCATTCGATAAAGGACTGGCATTTGCGCTCTGAATTTCGGGATGGAAAAGTGGTTGGCGGAGAGATTGCGTTTGTCCGTTTAATGCTGTGGATTGCGGCCATTATCCTAACTATAGCCTGTATCAATTTTATCAACCTGTCCACGGCGCAGAGTGAAAAAAGGGGTAAGGAAGTAGGCGTGCGTAAAGTTTTGGGCTCCCATAGAAAGGGTCTGGTTTCCCAGTTTATGGTAGAGGCGCTTATCATTGCAGGCTTGGCTTCCCTGCTGAGTGTTTTTTTGGTAATGCTTGCCCTGCCCTTCTTCAATACCTTGGTGGAAAAACAGCTTTCGCTCCAGCTGTATAGACCCATGCACCTGGCCTCGCTTTTGGGCATTACCCTGGTATGCGGATTGTTGGCGGGCTGGTATCCTTCATTTTACCTGTCCTCCTTTAAGCCTGCACAGATTTTAAAAGGAATAAGGAAAAAGAAGGGCGGGTCCGCTTATATACGAAAAGGCCTGGTAATTACACAATTTACGGTTTCCCTGGTCTTTATCGTCGCTACCTTGGTTGTCTACAAACAAGTTATCCATGCCAAATCCAGGGATATGGGGTATAACAAGGAAAACCTGGTGGATATTTCCGTTACCGGGGATATGATACCCAATTTTGATCCTATCAAAGAAGCTCTGATGACTTCCGGGAGCATAGAAAACGTGGCCCTTTCCAGCAAGAGGATATTGGAGAGCGGAGACAATAGCACCGGGCTTACATGGCAAGGTGCTACGGATACGGAGGACATTCTCATTCGACACAGATACATTACCCCGAATTTTTTTGAAACCGTGGGATTGACACTTATGGAAGGCCATGGGTTTAATGAAAACAGTGCAGTGGATAGCACCAATACCATCATTACCCAATCCTTCGCCAAGTTAATGGGGGAGGGCAGTCCCATTGGGAAGACGATCAATCGTTGGGGAAGTACGTACAATGTAATCGGGGTAGTGAGCGATTTTCGATATGGCAATGTATATGAGATGAACAACAATAAACCGGCGATGTTCCTTAACAGAAGGGATGGGGCTACACAGATGTATGTACGTTCAAGACCGGGAAAGACCACATCGCTCACCCTTGCCGCTATTGAGGGGGTCTTGAAAAAATACAATCCCGCTTTTCCCTTTGAATACCAATTTGAGGACCAACTGTTCAACGCCCGTTTTAAGGGTTTACAAGTGTTGGGTATTTTGGCCAATATCTTTTCGGTTCTGGCCATATGCATCGCCTGTCTTGGCATTTTTGGATTGGCGGCCTTTACGGCGGAACAGCGTACCAAGGAAATCGGTATCCGTAAAGTATTGGGCGCCTCCATTTCGGGCATTGTCCACATGTTGTCGAAAGATTTTTTAAAACCGGTGCTGATCGCCATGTGTATCGCTTTTCCCTTGGCCTATTGGGCCATGTTGGATTGGCTTCAAGACTTTGCCTATAGGATAGATATGGGATGGAGTATATTTGCCTTGGCCGGTTTCCTGGTTCTGGGAATTGCCTTGCTCACCGCAAGCTTTCATGCCTTTGGCGCAGCTATGGCCAACCCTGTAAAAAGTTTGCGAACGGAATAGTGGCCCCACCCCTAAATCCCCTCCCCATGGGGAGGGGACTTTACTGGGATGGAAAACCTGACAGGTCTATGGCCAACCCAAAAAAAAGGATTAAAACAACGAACAATAATTATGGACATACAGTTAGAAAAGAAAAAAGGATTACGGCCCAAACACTATGGCTACATCGCCTTGGGCGTCCTACTGCTTTTTACGGCCTATCAACTGATTTTTGCAAAATCGGTCTCCACCTTCCGTACCGAAAAGGACAAGCTCTCCATTGGGACGGTGGCCCAGGGCAAGTTTGACGACTATATCACCATCAATGGTTTTGTAGCGCCCATTGCCACTATTTATATGGATGCCTATGAAGGGGGCCGTGTAATGGAAAAACTAATCGAGGAAGGGGCCATGGTAAAAAAGGGAGACATTATCCTAAAACTGGAGAACACCAATCTATACGAGCAGATTTTGCAGAGCGAAAGCAGCTTGGCCCTAAAACAGAACGATTTGCGATCTACCCGGTTGAATTTTGATGTGCGGCAGGTAGAGGGCCGAAGGAATTTGGCCACGGCCCAAAACGATCTGCAGCGCAACAAGCGGAATTATGAGCAGAACAAGGCCCTTTATGCCGAGGAGCTTATCTCCAAAGAGGATTACCTGGTTTCCAAAGAAAATTATGAGCTTTCCCAAAAACAATACGAGATTGTAAAGTTACAGACCGAGAATGACGACGAGCTGCGCAGCACTTCCCTTGCCGGGCTGGATACGGATTTAGTGCGAATGAAGAAAACACTTTCCATGGTCTACGAACGCTTGGACCATTTAAATGTGCGGGCCCCGGCAGACGGGCAATTGGGGTTTTTGGATGCTGAAATAGGGCAAAGTATTGGACAAGGCCAGCGCATAGGACAGATTAATGTACTTACGGATTTTAAGATCGAGGCAGACATTGATGAACATTATATTGATAGGGTCCAGCGGGATCTTACGGCTATTCTAGAGCGCAATGGCAAGGAGTTTCCCCTACGGGTGCGGAAGGTATATCCCGAAGTACGGAACGGCAGGTTCCGGGTAGACCTGGTATTTACCGAAGATAAACCGGAGACCATCCGTACCGGGCAGAGCTATAACATTAAGCTGCAATTGGGGGAAAGTAGTGAGGCCCTGCTCTTGCCCAAAGGCAGCTTTTTTACGAGTACGGGCGGCCAATGGATTTTTGTGGTGACCCCTGGGGGGGATGAAGCCCTTCGTAGAAATATCCGTATTGGAAAACAGAATTCCAGGTACTTTGAAGTATTGGAAGGCCTGGAAGACGGGGAACAGGTGATAACCAGCAACTATGACAGCTTTGGGGATGCCGAGCGGATCGTGTTGAAGTAGAGGCCCCTCCCTAGCCCTCCCCGCCTCTGGCGGGAGGGGAAAGACCTGCAAGGTTTCGAAAACCTTACAGGTCTAAGACCGGAGATGGCGAACACGATGTTTTGGGTTAAAGCCGCCGAAGCGCAAGCTTGGCTTCTGTGGGAGCTTCCCTCCTAATAAGGAGGGATCGAGGGAGGTGTTACACATATTGAGAAAACCATAAAGTAATGCTTTTCGATGGCTGAGCTGCATATCCTGAGCGGAGTTGAAGGGAGCCGAAGCCACCGAAAAGCGACTATAGAAATATTAAATAACGGAAGATGAAAGACCTGTCAGGTTTCCAAAACCTGACAGGTCTAAGGTTCAAACAAAAACAAAAAACCATGGAAAAAATGATTGCAATACAAGACTTAAAAAAGAGCTTTAGAACCGAAGAAGTAGAGACCCTGGCCCTGCATAAGGTAAACCTGAATGTCGAGGAGGGGGAATTTGTGGCCATAATGGGGCCGTCCGGCTGTGGAAAATCCACCCTGTTGAACATCATAGGCATGTTGGACAATCCTACCGAGGGCAGTTACCAATTTGCGGGCCACGAAGTAGCCGGGCTCAAGGAAAGTCAACGCACCCAACTCAGAAAGGGAAACCTTGGCTTCGTGTTCCAGAGCTTTAACCTTATCGATGAGCTTACCGTTTTTGAAAATGTGGAACTGCCCTTGATCTATCTTAAAATGGGCAAAAGCGAGCGTAGGGAGAAGGTGATGAAAGTGCTGGAGCGCATGAAGATCGCGCACCGGGAAAAGCATTTCCCGCATCAGCTTTCCGGGGGACAGCAGCAAAGAGTGGCTATAGCCCGGGCCGTAGTGACCACCCCAAAACTCATTCTTGCGGATGAGCCCACGGGAAACCTGGATTCCAAAAACGGTATCGAGGTGATGAACCTGCTTACGGAACTGAACCAGGAGGGGACCACCATTGTTATGGTAACGCACTCCGATCGTGATTCCCATTATTCGCACCGGGTAGTAAACCTGTTTGATGGACAGATTGTGACCGAAAGCCAAAACAGGGCCATTGGGGCTACGATTTAGGGCCTAGATCCAAACCAAGCGGAGAACCCAAAGACCTGATAGGTCTTGAACAATTGGAAAAGAAAAACCA
>JBCCZF010000339.1:0-4383 GCA_039188035.1 Bacteroidota bacterium
CCCGAGATTACCTCCCTGGACGTCAAGGGGGACAAGGCCTTGCTATCCTTTGCCCATGTTTATGGAGGTTTAATGAAAAAGGGCCGGGAACTTACCCATTTTACCATTGCTGGGGAAGACCGGATGTTTTATCCCGCAAAGGCAAAGATCAAGGGTACTACCGTAGAGGTTAGGGCCAAAGAGGTAAAAATGCCCAAGGCCGTGCGTTTTGCCTTTAGCGATGTGGCCGAGCCTAATTTGTACAATAGCGAGGGGCTTCCGGCATCGGCCTTTCGAACGGATTCTTGGGAATAGAAAGTGGGCATAGGTCAAAAACCTTCCAAAAATTCTTCTATGAGATAAGTATAGGTGTGGTTATCGGACTTTACCGTTTCCTTAAGATTATCCTGTATTTTGGAAGGGATGTGGGATAAGTGGGCCAAATGTTCCAGATATACTTTTAATTGATTTTTGCTCATCGTCCCAAGGTAGGACGAAATATCCTCAAGAACGGGTATCGGGGCCTTATCCAAGTGCTCCAGTAACAAACTTTTGCTATTGAGGTCTATTCCCAGAAAAGCGTCCCAAAAAGGACGTTGCCTCTTTTGGGAGCTCCAAAAGGAGTTGGGTTGATTTTTTATGATAATACCACGTAGCAAAGGGCTTCCGGTTCTAAAAATTTCAGCAATTCTCTTATGGTGGGTATTGTATTGGGTAGCGTTGAATCGAGAAACGGCATATATGTGATAGTCCATAGTATTGCTGTGTAACATATCTGCCAGCATTTCGGAATCGGATAGCTTTTTGGAATGTGCTCTGATAGAATCCCGTAAATGCCCGTTGGCAAGGTGCCAGGCCACATAGCAGGAATACAGGGCACCGGGGACAACGCTTTCCTTCACCTCGGCAATAGTGGCTCCGGAAAGGGCATCGATCCCGTTTACCTTGCGTTTTTTTGGTTTTTCCACCAATTCGTCAATAGTCCTTCGTTCCAGGATGGAACGCCTATCCATCAATAGGGCGTGCAGCTTTGCATAATCTTCCTTTTGGAAGGGGTCATGGTCGTGTTTGGTTAAGGGCAGTCCAGGGTAGGTGCTAAACCCCGCATAATTGCCCAGTAGGGTCCAAAACAGTTTAAGGTGCATCAAACGGCATTCCCCGTCGGCACATACCGGGGTGGCAATATCGCTGGTATAGGCTTTTGGCCTGTCCCTGGTATCCACGATAAGCCTAACTTCATGTGTTCCTACGGAATCCACCTCAAAAGAAATTCCGGTTTCCTTTTCGAAAAGTTCCTTGTTATGGGGCCATTCCAGGAGATAGTATTCCGGTTTTTGGACTGGGATAGGTTCCTGGCCAAAGGAAGAAACCGTGTTGAATAGTATTGGTAAGAAGAGCAAATACAATATAACCTTTATATCGGTTCTCATTGTTTGGAACTCGGGATTTTTTCGTATTTCTGATCCTCTATCAAGGTGAGGTATTTATCCAGGTAGCTATTGTAAATATCCCTAGGCAGCACACGGTACTTTTTGCATAGGGAGGCCGCCAGGCCAACGGCCGCTCCCATTTGTCCCGTTGTTCGCATTACCCTTGGACCGCCCAGCCCGGCATGGGAGCAACTAAAATTGCGACCGGCCATAAACAGGTTGGCAATATTCCTAGAATAGAGGCTGCGATAGGGGATATAATATTCCGGGGTCTTGTAGAACAAGGCCTTGGAAATAAAGTCCGGGTTGTTTTCATCTTCCAGTACGGTTTGGTAATGCACATCCACTTCACGGGTTTCCCTTACAACACCATCGGCGAATTTACGACCCTCCCTGGCATCCACAAAAGTAAAGATATGGTCCCCTATAAGCCTATGCGATTCGCGCTTGCCCACAAGATAGGATACCCATTCCAGTTTTCGGTTTTGGTGGGCCGGATCTTTTTTTGCATTGGCAAAGGAGCCAAATATGGCGCGTAGCATGTGATCGCGGATTTCCTCGGCATCCTGTACCTGATCCAGGTCGTTTCGGCTAAATTCCCATTGCCATTCCCCATTGATGGCCCTATGCTTTTTGGCAATGGGTCTGGCCCAGGGCACCTGGGGGAAGGTTTGGAGCGTATCCATTTCCTTAGATCCCCAGAGCACGGAGGAACCCATAACGGCGTTATCGCCCACCTTGGGACTCCAAAGTTCACCGTGTTCTTCCCAATGTTCCCCATACGTGTCCGCACTTTCCCGGCCATAGGAGAACTCCGCCCCGGCCCAAAAACCGATCCAACCATCGCCGGTGCTATCCACAAAGTAGGGGGCTATAAATCGTTTTCTTTCCCCTGTACGGGTCTCCCGGGCATCCACATAGCGGATGGTATCGTTCTGTGCAACGGCATCATAGGCCCGCCAGTTTAGGTAAAGGGCTATATTGGCATGGCTTTTTACGTTATCGTCTCTTTTTTGCTGGTCCAATTTGGCCTCGGCAGACCCGTTGGGGTAGTGTTTGGTGTCCAATTTTTTCAGGATACGTTCAAAATTACCATATATCCCCAGGGTATGTACCCGGATTTCGGCACTGGCATTCCCGCCCAGCATAGGTCTATCGTGGATCAAGGCCACTTCCATGCCCTGTTCCGCGGCGGCAATGGCAGCGGCGCAGCCCGCAATACCACCGCCCACAACAACTAGGTCATAGGTTTCAACCTGCTGTGGCGCATTGGGTTCAGCGGTAATCCGCTTACGCCACTCGGCTAGTTTTTTAGGGGCCGATGGCGGTCTTTTGTCCACCATGGAAAAATAAATAGCATCGCACCTCGCATTAAAACCAGTCAGATCCACCAGTTCCAGATAGGCTTGGGTTGTGTCTACATTGATCTCTCCCATGTACTCCCAGCCCCATCCGGCGCGTAGACCAAGGGTCTTCGTCAAGATTTTTCCATTTATGCCGAGCTGAAACCGCCCTGGTGCCTCCCAGGATCCGGGTGCCCAATTCATAGTGCGCACCCAGGTATGGTACTTCCCCAGTTGCGAAAATTGTAATTGGGTAGCGGCATTTTTAACCGGTTCCCCCAAACCGTGTGCCATCAGGTAAGGGGAACCCATCTGTTCCACAAATTGGGGATCTACCACCCAGCCCCCGGGATTGTCAAAACTTTCGGCCTCCAAAAGAATAGCTTGCGAAAGGGAAACGGGGCCGCGGATGAGAAGAATCAACAAGGCTATATATATCCGCATAAGGAATGCTTTTAGTGGGGAACGGTTAAGGAAAACGGTATAAAAATACGGTTTTGCAAAGAAATAGCATATTGTTCAATTCCTATCAAAGCACCATCTGACATATCCAGGTGGGAATCCTAAAAAAACCATTGACCCTGTTCGGAATCGAAATTTGAAAGGACGAAACGCACTTCAAATTTTGATAGCCTTTGTATTTTCATTCAATCTGCAAAAAAATAATGCCAGTATTGGGGTCTTTTGCCTAATTTTTCATATTGAACCCTTCATGTGTTTTTGTTTTAAGCGAAAATGAATTGAAATTTAACCAGATAAGGCACTTTTTGAAGATCATAGCGATGCCTACAATCAAAAAAAGTAACGAAGTATAGGTGAATTTCAACCATCTCTCAGCAAATGGAAAAACCCAAGATGGGTCCATTAAATCCCACTGGAAGATGCGAGTTCCCCTATTGAAAAAAAATAGTCCATTACAAGGTTCCCTGAACAGTATTCAAAAATGGTTATGGCCTTATTTGAACTTTTATTGTATTATAAAAAGACTTGTTTGCCGTTCTCGATGATAAATGGGCGTTGGTAAATATTACTTAATGCCGGTGATTCTATTCTTAATAGGGCGTTATCAGGGACTTTTGGAAATTCAACTATGCTATCGTTGGTAATTTGCGTATCCATAGGATGCCAGTATCCGTCCCAATAAGAAATGGAATATTTAATGTCTTTCTCAAAAATACCTTCCAACAATGTGCCATCTCCTATCGTTTCATCGTACAACTTGTTAAAATAATTCAGTTTCAGATTACCTAAGGAGTCTTTTTTTTCTATAAACAGTAGAGCGTGATTTTTTTTAAAGACAAAGGGATATCCTGCTGGCAAAACGTTTCCATTATGAAAATATGAAGGTAGATAGAGAACATTATTATCGTCCATATTTTTGAAAACGACTTTTCCGTTTTTGTCGGGCTTTGCCCAAAATATAGGTTTCCAACTTCCAGAGTTATATGTCGATAAATATACATATTTGACATGTTTTGGAAGTTCGAACAAATTGGATAGTTCAATGTCCCCCACAGAAATATATTCTTTTGTTACGTCCTTCAAAGTGAATCTGTTGAATAATGCAGGGACGGGATCATCGGGATTTTTTATAGATGCCAGGGCATCGTCCTGTTTTTTATAAGTGTGTC
>JBCCZF010000340.1:0-4353 GCA_039188035.1 Bacteroidota bacterium
TGGCGTCTGGGGGGAACTTTCCGAAGAGAATATTGCCCTAAGTTCGCCTACCAATGTGCCTTTGATCTCCCCTGATGAACGTATTTATTATGAGTATTCCTTGGGGATAGGCAATATCTTTAAGATTTTGCGAATAGATTTCAATTTCAGGGGCAACTATTTGGATAGTCCGGAAGCCCGTCCCTTTAGCATTACAGGAAGTTTTGGGTTTAATTTCTAGGGGATAGGTACACAAATGAACGGCGCCGTGGCCTAAAAAAGTTCAAGTACAGGCAAATTCCAAATTCCAAGCGCCACATTCCATCTACCCCCTTTTTCATTTTGTACTTCCTATTTTCTCCTAATTGGCACCTCTATGGGAGGAAAGGTACGGCCATTGCGTATTGCCTTACCCCTTCACCAACTATGGTTTATCCCTGGCTTTTCATTCTGGTTGGCCGTTTAGTTTTGTACCTTCGCGCCCTAAATATACGATATGGCTACAAGCGAACAGGTCACCTTTGATGTGTTGATCGAGATACCCAAGGGGAGCAGGAACAAATATGAGTACGACTTTACCCTGAACAAGATCCGTTTCGATCGCACCTTGTTCTCTTCCATGATGTATCCCGGGGATTATGGTTTTGTCCCGGAAACATTGGCCTTAGATCAAGATCCTCTGGATGTGTTGGTATTGGGAACGGAACCTACCTATCCGATGGTGGTCATGGAGGTAAAGCCTATTGGCGTTTTCCATATGGCAGACGAAAAGGGACCGGACGAGAAGATTATCTGTGTGCCCATATCGGATCCCGTATGGAGCAAACGAAACGATATTGGTGACCTTAATCCACACCGTTTGAAAGAGATTGAACATTTCTTCCAGGTGTATAAGGATTTGGAAAAAAAGAAGGTGGCCACGGGCGGTTGGGGCAACGCCATGGAGGCCGTAAAGATCTACCACCAATGCGTGAAACGATACAATGAAAGCGATCATAAAAAAAGGCGGGCTTTTACTATTTAAGGGGTCTTCCACACATTTCAAAACAGTCTCTAATTTCCCTTTTTTTATTCTGGGCGGTTTTACTACTTTTGCTGCCGTTTTAATTCCTAAATAACTGATAAAAATGGATTTACTAGTGCAGTTCCTACCGGCATTTGGCGTATTGGCCATCTTGTTCGTTGTTGTGAAGAATGCTTGGGTCTCTAAGCAGGACGTGGGTGATGATAAAATGGCGCGTATTGCGAGGAATATCGCGGATGGGGCCATGTCCTTTCTTAAAGCCGAATATAAGATATTGGCGGTTTTTGTAGCCGCCGTGGCCGTTTTACTGTACTTTAAGGGAAGTTCGGAAGAAGGCTCCAATGGCATGGTGGCCGTATCCTTTATCGTGGGGGCCGTTTGTTCCGCCTTGGCCGGTTTTATCGGTATGCAGGTAGCCACCAAAGCCAATGTAAGGACCACACAGGCCGCAAGAACCTCCTTGGGCAAGGCACTTGAGGTGGCCTTTGCGGGAGGTTCAGTTATGGGGCTTGGCGTCGTAGGTTTAGGTGTATTGGGTCTTAGCGGACTTTTTATGGTATACAGTGGCCAGGGATGGGGCATTGGCGAGGTCTTGAATGTCTTGTCCGGGTTTTCCCTAGGTGCTTCCTCCATTGCACTTTTTGCCCGTGTGGGCGGGGGTATCTATACCAAGGCCGCGGATGTTGGGGCCGATTTGGTAGGGAAGGTAGAGGCCGGTATCCCGGAAGATCACCCCTTGAATCCGGCTACCATTGCGGATAATGTTGGGGACAATGTTGGGGATGTGGCCGGTATGGGCGCAGATCTTTTTGAATCCTATGTGGGATCTATAATTGGAACCATGGTTCTTGGAGCAGCTTTTACGCAGATTCCTGTCTTTGCCGGTGCTTTTGATGGCCTTGGTGCCGTATATCTGCCTTTGGTACTGGCGGCCGTGGGGATTATCATGTCTATACTTGGAACTTTCTTTGTGCGGGTAAAAGATGGTGGAAATCCACAGACGGCCTTGAATATAGGGGAATTCGGTTCTGCCGGTTTGATGCTGGTGGCCTCGTACTTTATTATTGATATGATGTTGCCGGGGAGCTGGACTTTCGCCGGACAGGAATATACTTCCTTTGGGGTATTTATGGCGGTTATTGCCGGGCTCGTGGCTGGTCTTTTGGTAGGCAAGGTTACGGAATACTATACTGGTACCGGTACCAAGCCGGTGAATGGAATAGTACGCCAATCCGAAACAGGTTCCGCCACGAATATTATCGCCGGTTTGGGTGTAGGAATGATGTCCACCATGATCCCCATCTTGTTGATTGCGGCGGCTATATTGATTTCACATCACCACGCCGGATTGTACGGTATCGCTATTGCGGCCGTAGGAATGTTGGCCAACACGGGAATCCAGTTGGCGGTTGATGCCTATGGCCCTATTTCCGATAATGCGGGAGGAATTGCCGAAATGGCGGAATTGCCCAGCGAGGTTCGGGAACGTACCGATAAATTGGATGCCGTGGGAAATACCACGGCGGCCATTGGAAAAGGCTTTGCCATTGCCTCTGCGGCCCTGACGGCCCTGGCCCTTTTTGCGGCCTTTATGCAGACGGCCAATGTAACGGCCATTGATGTGTCCAAGCCAACGGTTATGTCCGGGTTATTGGTCGGGGGCATGCTTCCCTTTGTGTTCTCCGCGCTTTCCATGAACGCGGTCGGTAGGGCGGCTATGGCCATGATCGAGGAAGTACGTCGCCAATTTAGGGATATTCCCCAATTAAAGGCGGCCTTGGAGGTGATGCGCGCGGTAGATTCCGATATGACCAAAGCCAGTGCCGAGCAACGCGAAGTATTTGATCAAGCGGACGGTCTTGCCGAATACGAAAAATGTGTGGCCATCTCCACTAAGGCCTCCATTAAGGAAATGGTGTTGCCCGGGGTATTGGCCATTGTGGTCCCAGTTGCCGTAGGCTTCTTGGGCGGGGCCGAAATGTTGGGCGGATTATTGGCCGGGGTAACTACTTGTGGGGTGCTTATGGCCATCTTCCAATCCAATGCCGGAGGAGCTTGGGACAATGCCAAAAAAATGATTGAGGAACAGGGCCGTAAGGGTACCGATGCCCATAAGGCCGCCGTAGTTGGAGATACGGTTGGGGATCCCTTTAAGGATACTTCAGGGCCCTCGTTGAACATCCTACTAAAATTGATGTCCGTGGTGGCCTTGGTCATTGCACCAAGTATCGCCTTAAACGTCAGCGGAATGGCCGATGCGATGGAAAAGCAAGAGGTGATTGTTGAGATGGATGCCCAGGACAGGGATTTTGCCGAGGCTACCATATCCTATACTTCCGTAGTGAACGGGGAGACTGTAACCGAGGTAAAAACGGTTAAGGGTACCCGCAACGAAGTGGAGGCCCAATTGGAGCAAATGGAAGCGGTATCTGTAAATACCAAAGACGGGAATGCAGATATCATTGTGGAAAAACATAAGGAATAACTCGCAAAGGGTTCTAAAAAAAGGGGGGCGGCCACTTGGCCCCCCTTTTTTTGCACTGCCCTTTCCTTATTGTAGTTTAAAGGTAATTGGCAGTGCAAAGGATACTTTAACGGGATTGCCCCTTTGTTTTCCTGGCGTCATTTTGGGAAGTTTGCTTATTATTCTAGAAGCCTCATCCTCCAAAATGTCATGAGGCCCCCGGAGTTGAATATTGCCAATGCTTCCATCTTTTTGGATTATGAACGTGGTATTTACTCTTCCCTGAAGTTTCATTTCCTTGGCTGCCTCTGGGTAACGGAAAACTTTATTGATGTGTTTTCGCATCATTTTTTCGAAACAGGCCCTTTTGTCCTTGGCCTCTTCGCACCCCGGAAAAATCGGCACATCTTCTATCAAGATTATGGGTACCGTAATTTCTTCCTCTTCTTCAATCACTTCTATATCGTCTACATCTAATACGGGAGTATCCTGGTCTACTTCTTGAGTTGGAATGTCGGTTTCGATTACCTCGGCATCGTCGGGAGCAATTTCAATAATAGCAGGTGCCACTGGAGGTGGGGGAGGAGGTGGAAGTTTAATGGGAATTTGGGGAGGTATGACTTCCATAGGATGGTCCATTACATTTAGGCCAATATCCTCACAGAAATAGGGGTCATAGGTTTTCCATTCCAAGGCCGTATAGGCCAGGGCCAATACCAGTAACAGACCACTACTAAAATAGAGGCCGCTGTTTTTGTTCAAATCCTTTTTTGGGTTTTTCTTGGGTTCCATACGTTAGGGAATTAAGGTTCGGTTTTGCATGTTAGGCAAAAACGCACCGGTTAAACATCAACCTAAAACTAAAGCCTATGGGTCGTGGCTAAAA
>JBCCZF010000341.1:0-4344 GCA_039188035.1 Bacteroidota bacterium
AAAAAAGTAACCAATGGCCCGGAAATATATTGACAACACCAACCTGTGCACTCTGGTGCAAACTATGAAAATTATCGGAAATAAGTGGAAACCCATTATTATCAACCTAAAGTACAATGGTGCATTGCGTTTTGGCAAGTTGAATACCCTAATTCCCACGATTTCCAAAAAGGTTTTGACCAACCAGCTCAAGGAACTGGAAAACGATGGCCTGCTCTTACGACGGTCGTTTGCGGAGACCCCGCCACGGGTGGAATACTCCCTAACGGACAAGGCCATAACGCTTTTGCCGGTTCTTAGAGGATTAAGTGAATGGGCCAATAAGGCCTATCCGGAAATCCGCTTTGAGGAATGTAAGATTGTATCCTTGAAGAAAAATGGGGAAATTCAATACCCCCTTATCTAGCCTAATCGGCTGCTCTGGGAAAGAACTGGTTTCCCAGGCTATCGAAAAAGTAGGATGTCCAAAAAATCCTCCTTCGCGAAGAACAGGTTTTCCCTTTCATTTTAGGCACTCCTAAAATATTGGCGATTCCCCATGGGATATTGACCTTTTGTTGGAAATGTGTGGGCTATCTTTGGGCAATTCCATCAAAAACCCATCGTTCATGCCTATTTCCATTGGAATTTTCACTCAAAATTGGATCTCTCGTTACATCAAAGGAATGATTACCACGCTGTGGTTTATTCTCGGCGCAGCCCACCTACCGGGCTACGGCCAGGAAAAATTGTTGGATGCCGTGGATCCCTTCATAGGCACGGAGTTTTTTGGACACACCTTTCCCGGGGCCTGTGTCCCCAACGCCCTGGTCCATGTGAGTCCCGATGTGGACACCCAGGGATGGACCCATTGTGCGGGTTACGAGTACAGCAAAACTTCGATTATGGGATTTAGCCATATGCACTGGAGCGGGGTGGGCATGGTACAGGGCGGGGAAGTGCTATTTATGCCAACCACCCATCAGGAATTGCAGATTGTTCCTGGAACATTGGAAGATCCGGACGCCGGTTACCGCTCTCGCTTTAGCCATGATCGGGAAAGCGCATCCCCAGGGTATTATAGCGTATTCCTTGACGATTCCAAGGTAAAGGTGGAGTTAACCGCTACCCAAAGAGCTGGTTTTCATAGATATACTTTTCCTGCTTCCAAAACGGCCCGTGTACTAATCGATGTTGGGCACGAAATAGGCGATATGGGGGATGGAAAAATATCCGAACTTCGGATTTTGGACGATTACCGTATGGAAGGATACAAGAACGGTGGATTGGGCAAAGTATACTTTGCGGCCCAATTCAGCAAACCCTTTTTGTACTCTGGAACCTTTGATGCGGGATATTCCACGCCCGAGTCCAGTGGGGGCATATTTCCCTATAAGACCGCCGAACGGGGCGAACGGGTCGGCGCCTTTGTGCAATACCATACCCGGAAGGACGAGGTGATACTTGTCAAAGTTGGGATTTCATACTCTGGAACACAAGGGGCTTGGGCCAACCTAAGGGCCGAAATTCCAGACTGGAATTTTGATGCTGTCCGTAAAACCGCCTATGATACCTGGGACAAAGCCCTTTCCAAAATTGACATCGACGGAGCTCGTAAAGATCAACGCACCGTTTTTGCTACGGCCCTATACCATTCCTTATTGGCCCAATATATAGCCCAGGACGTGAATGGTGATTATTTGGCCTCGGACGGCACTGTAAAAAAAGCCAACGGCTTTGACTTTTATGGCGCTTTTTCCTGCTGGGACACGTACCGGACCCAACATCCCCTGCTCACCTTGATCGCTCCCGAAAATGTAGATGACTATGTGCAATCCATTGCCTCCCGCGTACAAAATTATGGTTGGCTCCCAGCCCAGCATTTTGTGAACATTGAACGGGAAAGCATGGTAGGGGACCATTTGGTTCCAATAATCGTGGATGCCTACACAAAGGGGTTCCGTGATTTTGATGTTGACCTGCTCTACCGGGCGATGCGAAAAAAGGCAATGTCCCTTCCCAAGGCCCCTATTCCCTCCCTAATGGGGCGATCAGGCCTTCCCTATTATCTTGAAAAGGGTTTTGCCCCCATTGATAAAGTGACCGAGGCTGTGCCCAATACCCTTGAACTGGCCTATGATGATTGGTGTATCGCCAATTTGGCCAAAGCGCTCGGCAAATTGGGCGATGCCGACCGATTTACGGAAAGGGCATTCAACTACAAAAAAGTCTGGGATCCAAAAACGCGATTTATGCGTCCCAAGAAATTCAATGGGGAATGGCTGGAACCTTTGAAGGACAATGAACAGGAAATTGTCACGGAAGGGGAACACAGTTATTACAAATACTTTGACCCTTTACTGGTCGGACGCAGGCCCCACCGGCATTACACGGAATCCAATGCCTGGCAATACCTCTGGTCCGTACAACATGACCCCCAAGGGCTTATTGAACTCATGGGTGGCCCAGGGGCCTTTAACGGTAAGTTGGATCGCTTTTTTGACATGTCCCCTACAATTAGTCCCCCAAAATATGTAGGCGTTGTGGGAACTATTGGCCAATACGTACACGGCAACCAACCTTCACACCATGTGGCCTATCTGTACAACTATTCCGGGCAACCCTGGAAAACCCAAAAATGGGCCCGGGAAATCATGCGCCGTTTTTATCGTACCGGACCCGGTGGGCTTTGCGGGAACGAAGACATGGGATCCCTTTCCTCCTGGTACGTACTCAGCGCAATAGGCCTATTTCCGGTAACCCCCGGACTTCCGGTTTATGCCATTGGAAGTCCCTTGTTCCAAGAAGCTTCGCTAGACTTGGGGAATGGAAATAGGTTTACTATTCGTACTTCCAAGAATTCCGATACCAACAAATACATCCAGTCCGCCCGGTTAAACGGCAAACCTTTTAATCGCACTTGGATCGGCCATGACGAAATCCTTAAGGGGGGTACCTTACATTTTGTGATGGGCCCCAAACCCAACAAAAAATGGGGGAGCGACCCGCCTCCTTCGTTGAGCTCACCAAAATCCAAGTGAATGTGATGGCCTGGGGCCTACCGTATGTAAATTGTTTCCCATTGCCCGCATGGGCCAAAACTGAGAATCCCCTCCATTTGGGATGCCCGTACTTCGTGGTAATGCATGGATCAATTGACCTGGAAAAGGTTGGCATACCTCTGAAATCGTATCTATGGACACCCTATGGGATTCGGGTTAAACCCTACGGAAGACCACCCAAATTGAGGTCTGGTTTAATCCAACATTGCCCTTGCATAATTCGGTTACATTTGGATAGGCGGTACATCGAACAGAATGTCGAAAATTGCCACCTTTATCATTTCGGCATCAAGCACCGATTTTTAGATGCTATCCATTCAGTTTGATGTATCCCCCATCGATGGGAAAATCCGTACCCGTAATAAAGGAAGCTTCATCGGAACATAGATACAGGGCCAAATTGGCCACTTCCTCAGGCTTGCCCATCCTTCCTATAGGTTGCGTCTTGGATAGTTTTTGAAACATCTCCTTTTCCTGGCCCGGATAATTCTTTTGGATAAACCCGTCCACAAAAGGGGTATGCACCCTTGCCGGAGAAATGCTGTTGCATCGAATACCATATTCCAAATAATCCTTGGCTACGGAATAGGTCATGGTCAATACAGCCCCCTTGGACATGGAGTACGCAAAACGATCGGTAATACCCACCGTGGAGGCAATGGAGGCCATATTAAGGATAACGCCCCCATTTTGCTTCATGTATGGCATTACCGCGTATATACAGTTATAGACCCCTTTGATATTTACGTTGTAAATACGATCCATATCGGCCTCGGTAGTACCTTCAATATTCCCAACATGCGCAATTCCCGCATTATTGATAAGAACATCTATGGAGCCATTCGATCCAATGGAATCCATAATTTGCGCCACCTGTCCTTGGTCGGAAACATCACAGGGATAAGCGAATGCGATTCCTGAATTTTGGGTAATCTCCGCTACCATTTCCAATCCACTATCCTTGTTTAGTTCCAAAATATGGACTTCCCCACCACGTTCGGCCATTTTCATAGCTATTGCCCTTCCAATGCCACTGGCCCCTCCGGTGACTACCACTCGTTTTCCCTTTACATCAAACATGAATTCCCGTTCAAAAATTAAACTACGATTTATGCGTATCCGGTCATAGAAACCTAAAAACAAGGGGCAGTATCACCGGTACTTGGCTCGTCAGCTGAAGCCACCCTGAGGGCCCGTTCCGCCGCGATCGCGGTTTCCCCCAACGGCGGGCCTCCAGGCGGGGGGCGGTGGAGTCACTTATCAACGCGGGCCGGGACGCACCGAATTTAAGTCGGCGCGCCCG
>JBCCZF010000342.1:0-4336 GCA_039188035.1 Bacteroidota bacterium
CGGATAGCGATGAGAAATTTGAATACCAAAAAAGTACAAGGCGCTGGAAGGTGCTTCATCAAACAATAAATGAAGATAAACCGCAAAAGGAACAAGTACTATAAACAGTAAGAGGATTAAATCCAATTTGTACTTCCTTCTCGATTTTTCTTCAGTTGTAATTTATATACGCATTCTACCTACTTAAAAATACAGAAAATAGTTCAATTCTATCGTGGCTAATCCCCTTAAAAACATAAAAAATGACTTTTGTCCAAGACGAAATCCGGGAAATCGCACGCAAGCTACTTTCGCCAACTATATCCAAAACCCTAGCCTTCCAAGGCCCTATGGGGGCGGGCAAAACCACGCTGATCAAGGCCCTCTTACACGAACTGGGGGCCAAGGACGCCGGTAACAGCCCCAGTTTTGGTATTGTCAACGAATACCAGGATGCGGAAGGGGCCTTGCTGGCCTACCATTTTGACTTTTATCGCCTGGAGGACGAAACCGAGGCCTTGGATTTGGGCTTGGAAGAATACTTGGCCCAGGAAGATGTTTGGATCTTTATGGAATGGCCGGAAAAAGTAGCCTCCCTTTTGCCGCCGGATACCACCTTGTATAAACTGGAAATCCGGGATGCCCATACCCGGAAGCTGCTTCGCACAAATCCTTTTTTGTAGGCCTTTCAACTGCATTGGGCCCGTATCCCCCAATTGTGATTAGACATATTGTGCAGATAGTGCTAAAAAATAGGAATATTCGACAAAAGGCTTAATTTTAACGTTAAAATACATCAATTTAACATTTGACCGCATTTTTTTTAGCCTATTTTTCCTACATTTACAGCGATATAAAACCCAAATTTCTAACTTAAAAATCGAGAACTATGAAGATGAAACGACTCGTGTATGGCGTAGTGGCCTGTGTGACTCTATTGGCGGTTTCTTGTGAGCCGAATGATACGGCCGAGGATGCGGAATTGTATGAACAAGGAGTGGACAGAAGGAACGTAAGGTTAGAAAAAGGATAAAGGTTAAAAAGCCTTTCTTTCTCTTTTTTTTATGGGCAATCAATAAATTGCCCTTTTTTTCGTTTTAGAAATGGCCATAAACTTGATAATTATAAATGAAAAAGGGATTTTCAGATAAAGGGAGAAAAGTAAAAAAAAGGATTATCATAGATTCCTTAATGATTTTTTTCATAGTTCTTGCTCCATTTATATTTAAAATACACCAATACTTCCCAAGAGACCCGAACGCAACTATTAGTTTTTTAGGTTTTACTTTCGATAGTAACGGATTTGCTGATTTAAGTACTTATGCTTGGTTTGTATTAGGTAAACTAATTCCATTATACCTTTTGATGATTTGGTTTTTCACATGCAGACATTGGTGGTATTATGCTATTTTGATTCCAATATCTATGTATGCATTTCAATTATTTGAGGTCATTTACTCTGAAGATCAAATAGTGGATTCAAAAAACATTATTTGGTTACTTCCTATTTGCATGGTAGTAATTCCGATAATTTACTTTATTCGAATTAAGATATACGATAAACATGTGCATGGTATCGACCTGGAGGCCATGGAGGCCGAACTGGATTCCTATCGTAAAAAGGGCATGGCCCCGGAAAAGACCTCGGAAGATCTGGAACGGGACCTGGCGACCCTGGAGACCAAGACCCTTTCCGAACGTATCGATATCCTCTTTTCTACCCGTAACATTGAGTACCAGTTTCGGCAACTTCAGGAGAACCTAAGAAACCGGTTTCCCTTTAACATATAAGACCCAACCCTAGAGGGACTTCCCTGCAACACGGTATACGTCCTCCTCGGCATTTTTGGATTGTAGAATTTATCGTATTTTTAGCGGTAATCCAACGGACAAATGTTGGATGCCCAGCCCTGTATGGACCAACCCGCATCGCCCTTTAGCAAGCAGCAACTTTTACCCCAGGAAGAGACCTTGGAAGTCCTTCGCCAAAAAGGGGAACTTTTTATCGGCCTACCCAAGGAAAACCAATACCAGGAAAAGCGTATTTGCCTTACCCCGGATGCCGTGAATGCCATTACGGCCCACGGGCACCGCGTCCTTATCGAGTCCGGTGCCGGGGAGGGCGCCCATTATTCCGATGTGGACTATACCAATGCGGGGGCCGAGATTACCCGGGATACCCAAAAAGTCTTTTCCTGTCCCCTGCTTTTAAAAGTGGAACCCCCTACCCTATCCGAAATAGCCCTGATACACCCTCAGGCCACCGTTATTTCCGCACTGCAGATCAAAACACAGACCAAGGCCTATTTTGAGGCCATGGCCAAAAAGCGCATTACCGCCGTAGCCTTTGAGTACATCCGGGATGATGACGGGAAGTACCCCGCCGTGCGCTCGCTCAGCGAAATTGCAGGAATTTCCGCAGTGCTGATCGCCTCGGAGATTATGGCCGCCACGAACCAGGGCAATGGTTTGATGTTCGGGAACATTAGTGGGGTACCCCCCGTTTCCGTGGTCATCATCGGGGCCGGAACCGTAGGCGAATTTGCCGCCCGTTCCGCTCTGGGACTAGGGGCCAATGTAAAGCTCTTTGACAATTCGCTGACCAAGCTCAGAAACATCCAGACCCACCTGAACCAAACGGTGTATACCTCTACCATACAACCCAAGAACCTGCTCAAGGCCCTGAAGCGATGTGATGTGGCCATCGGGGCCACCCGGGGCAGGGACCGTTCTCCGGTGGTTGTGAGCAGTACCATGGTGGAGCATATGAAAAAGGGTGCCGTTATCATAGACGTGAGCATCGATATGGGGGGATGTTTTGAGACTAGCGAGGTTACCGACCACAACCAACCCACCGTGGAAAAATTTGGGGTCATCCATTATGGTGTACCCAATATTCCTTCCCGATATCCCAAAACGGCTTCCATTTCCATCAGCAATATCTTTACCCCCTATCTCCTAAAACTGGGCGAGGACGGGGGGTTGGAGAATTCCCTAAGGTTCGACAAGGGGCTGCGCAACGGATTGTATATGTATCACGGTATACTCACCAACAAATCCGTTGGGGAATGGTTCGATCTGCAGTATAGCGATATCAACTTTCTTATTTTTTAATACGAATGTCCTTTTTAAAACGCTTGGGATATTATTTGGTGGGCCTCTCCATCGGACTCCTTTTTTTGACCTTCTTTTTGAAAAAAAAATCGACCGAAACCGGATTGGAATTCTGTTATTTCCCCAATTGCCGTACGCTAAAGGATCTCCGATCCAAGCCTTTGGTGTATTCGGACAAAGTTAATCGATTGATAGAGGCACGGGAAGTGGATTCGCTGCAAATTGCCCTATTCTTAAACGAAGGGGATGTGGATTTTGGCAAGAGCGATACGCAATCTGTCCCGTGTAAGACCTACTTCATCCGTACCAAACTAAGGAATAGGAACGCCGAATTACAGGTTCAAAATTGTCCGGAGAAAGCGATTTTGATGGATGTTATCACACTAAAGTAGGCCGTGGCCGTTTTCAGTTTCAATGCGTTTGTTGTCCTTTCGTTGGGGCTTCCTTCCTGTGTCCTGTCAAACTTAAACCTTTGGGTAAAATAAAGTATATCGCCGTTAGCCCTGGAGAACACCTCCCTCAATCCCTCCTTATTAGAAGGGAGGCTTTCCTCCTTTCAACCCTATCATCTTGGATTCAATTTCTATAAATCTTAAAATAGATGAAAAATTTAAAACTGGATAGACATCAAAGCCAATCCCCTCACGCATCATTCAAGACTTGATTCAACACCAGTCTCTTGTTTCCAGTTTCGTACTCCCGCTTACCGCCTGGCCAGTGACCAGCTTTGGTCATCGGTCTTCCGTCCCGCACCTAAAACGGGGTATCTCGCGTCACGTGCCAAGTCGACCAATTCCCAAATCATCCCCACTAAAACCAGCTGGTTCATTCGTACATTGCCCCATTTCCACGATAATACGTGGATCAAGTACTACATCCGCCTTCGCTTTCGTTCCTTTTTGATAAGCTCTAGCTCGCGGTTGGTCTGTCCGGCGACAGAGGTATTCTCCTCGGCCCGGCGAATTAAATAGGGCATTACATCCCGTACCGGGCCAAAGGGAAGGTATTTGGCCACCTGGTAGTCCTTGCACGCCAAATTGAAGGAGATATGATCGCTCATTCCCAGAAGCTGTCCAAAGAAAACGCCCTTGTCCGATGAGGGGATACCTCGCTCTTCCATCAACCCCAATAGTTTGTAGCAACTCTCTTCGTTATGCGTACCTACAAAAAGGGAAAAAGCATCCAAGTGTGAAATCATATACTGTACCGCTCGATCAAAATTGGCATCCGTATCCGGTTTGGA
>JBCCZF010000343.1:0-4330 GCA_039188035.1 Bacteroidota bacterium
AATAGCAGTACCACTTCCGCAAAACGGATAAAATGGTATTGTACATCGGCTAATCTTGAATCGTTGAAGCCCAACCAATTAAAGTCCGTTGTATACTTTTTGAACCAATACCCGGAGATTCTATTATTACCACCGTTATTTACGCGATCTAGGGCACTGCCCCCTTCCGAAGGATGGGGCTCCACGATATAGGTATCCGTTATACTGGTAGCGTTTCTTACGGTGAGTTCCGTCCCGGAGTGGATCAAGGCCACCTCCAACCTGGGATCCCTATCGGCCCAAGGATTTTCAGGGTTGTACAAGGTGTTGGCAGGATCCCGGATCTCCAGGCCGTTGGAGGACTGAAACGCCTCTGCCATCCTATTGGTGGCTATGGTTCCGCTATTGCCGTTCCCCGAGGCATTACGGGGCAAGAAATGAAAGGGCCTTCCATGTGAAAGTCCTGTTTGGCTATTATCAGAACCACGTGTTGCCTGGTCATAGTACCGGGTCCACACATTTTCCGAGGTCTGTTCCCCTTCTTTTGTGAACAGGGCCGCATAGGCATCGATACCTTGTACCAAGGCATGCCCACTATTATCATAGATGTCCTGTAGAATAGGTTCTGCCCGTGCATAGAGCGAAGCCACATCCGGGTGCCAATCAATGGCATACAACAAATGTCTGGCCCTTAAGGCCATGGCCGTCCATTTACTGATCCTACCCAATTCCGGGGTTTCAGGCAAATCGTTCGCAATGTCGCCCAATTCGGCATCGACCCACTCAAAAACGGACAAGCGCGTATTTCTAGGCAGCAGTTCTTGGACAGTGAGTTCCAATTGTAAAGGCACCGCCCCATAGAAAGCACTCACTTTATGGTGTTCATAGGCGCGAAAGAACCGCGCCTCGGCGATATACTGCCTATACAAGGCCGCATCCGTGAAATTACTTTCGGTCTGCGGTGCCAAGGCCAGCAACTCGTTCACCTGGCGTATTCTCTCATAGGGGTTATTGTATTGATTGCTGGATTTTGCTTGACCGAATTCAAACATTGGTGCCAAATCCGCGCCGGAACAACATTGTCTTCTCCCATACCCATCTTCGGTCCACATCGGGAACAGGTCTACACCTCGGTTGGGCCAGTTGTTGGTTCCGCTGAATCCGATTGCCCTGTTGTAAATGGTGTTCAAAAAAAGTCTGAAATCATCTTCCGTTAGAAAGGTAGAGGACGAGAATCCATCCTGGGGAACAGGTTCCGATAAATAATCGTCGCAACTGCTCACCAAAAGCCCTAAGCACAAAAGCAAAACTAGTATCGCGTTTTTTTTCATCTTTTTTATTTTAAGTTTTTAACGATTAAAATCCTATGTTAACCCCTAGAGTCGTACTCCGGGGCAATATATAGGCGGTATTAACACCTCCCTCTGGATCAAAGCCATAATCCGCCAAAGGATTATTGGTCCAAAGCAAAAAGGGATTTTCCATGGTGGCGTATACTTGTAAACTGCGAACCCCTGGAAATACCTTCTTTACGTCGAAATCATAGCTTAAATTAATGTTCCTGACCCGCACGAATTCCGAATTGATCACAGGACGGGTAGGATAGTTCAGATCCAGGGTGATCGGGATGGGAAACAGGGCGGCATCACTGGGGTTCTCCGGGTCAAAGGCCAAATCCCTCACTACCGTGTAGGCATTGGCCCCATTTTCGAAGATGTTCCCTATATTGGACACCAGTTGCCGGTTGAACTGCCCGGCGATCACAGCGGAAAAACTTAAACCTTTATAGCTTAACCCAAAGTTGGCACCAACAATATAGGTCCCTTCATCGGCATTTCCGAGATGCTCCCGGTCAAAGTTGTTTATCACGCCATCCGGCTCGGCCAAGCGCTCCAAGGTTTCCTCATCCCGCGAACCCGTATCCGTTAACCGCGGTGTCCCGATCCATACATTTCGGTTGGTCCCGTTTCCAAAACCCGTAGCGGCTAAATATTCCTCCAACTCCGCTTGGTTGGATATCCAACCGTCCATATCGTGCCCAAAGGCATTCCGTACGGGAAAACCCACCTCGCTATTGTCCCAATTTAGATCCAAGGGTCTTTCCGACCACACATTTCTACTCCAACCCACGTTGGCCGAGACGTTGTAAGCGAGCTGCCCGATTTTATTTTTATGATTTAGCGTAATCTCATACCCATCCGTTGTGGATACAAATCCCTGATTTTGCCAGGTAGGAAAACCCGCTACCCGGGGAAGTTGTTCGGCCAATAACTGAGATTCCCTTTGGTTTTGGTAGATATCGGCGATAAGGGAGAGCTTCCCTTTCCACAATACCACATCCGCCCCGATATTTCTTTTAATAATCGTTTCCCAGCCCAAGGTAGGGTTGGCAATAAAGGCCGTACGGAGCCCTAACTCCACCCCTCCGGGATTGGCATATCCATCGGTTACCTCTATTCTTTGATTCCATTGCTGAAGTCCCCCAACGGGTTGTCCTGTTTCCCCATAGGAGGCCCTGAACTTAAGCGCATCGATAAAACCAACCTTGGACATGAAACCTTCCTTGGCCACATTCCAGCCCACGGCTATGGAAGGGAAGCTACCCCATCTGTTCCCGGGGCCAAACTCCGAAGATCCATCGCGCCTAATACTGCCCTCTATCAAATATTTCTCCTTATAATCATACGCCAAACGGGCGAATGCCCCAAGCCAACGAACTTGATTTGATCCATCCGAACCATTAAGAGCGGTGCTCGCATCACCTAAATCCAATCTCTGCAAAGCACTGGATGGGAATGCACTTCTAAACGCTTGAAACTCGTCGGTTCTTATGGATTCCGTTTGCCATCCTGCCAAGGCAGTGATGGAATGCACATTATTAATGTTCAGGCTATAATTTAGCAAGGACTGGGTGGTAAGGTGTGCTTGACGAAAATCTTGGTTTTCCAAGTCCCTATCGGCGGAAAACGGTCCTTCCGGCCTATCGGTCTCGGCAGTGTACTCACCGGTTTGCCCGTCAAAGTCATAAACTATAAAGGGAAGATTATTGTCCCAAAGCGAATTCAAACCATTCAGGACACGCAGGTTCACCTTTTGGTCGAAAGTCAAGCCCTTTGCTATGTTCAACCTGGCACTGACCGCCATTTCCAAGACGTCCCTATTAAGTTCGTCCAAAGAACCGCTATTGGCCACCCAGAGCGAGTTTTCGGTAAAGCCATTTGCCGGTAGTACAAAAGTGCCGGGGCCCCCAAAGAATTCATCCGTAACGGGATAGTGCGGTTCGGGCCTGCGGTCTTCCTCGGCACTGGGCAGGGGCACCCGTGCCTCCTCGGTTCGTGTGTAGGCCATATTTACCCCCACGTTGAGCCAATCGGTAATGTCCGTATCCAGCTTTACCCGCATATTATAGCGTTTAAACTCGTCAGGACCTGCGTTGATACCGTCCTCGTCAATAAAACCTAAACTAAGAAAGTAACTGGTCTTATCGGTTCCCCCGCTGGCATCCAAGGAATGTTGAAATAAGGTGGCGGTGTTCCCAAATAAAATATTCCGCCAATCCGTATCCGGGAACTCCCCAGTACGGGCACGGTTGATCACATCTTGGCTATAGACCGGAAAAAAATCGGTGGTTACAAAATCCGGATTATCTACGTTGTCCACATACTTTTCCTCGTTGACCGCCGCCAGATTGTAAAATTCCATAAATTCCGGGGTGCTCAAGACCTCTGGAATATTTACGGCGTCTCTGGTAGACCCCGCGAATCTGTAATTAAAAGTAGTGGGCCGGTTTCTTCCCCCATCCTTGGTGGTGATCAAAACAACCCCGGCCCCGGCCCTAACCCCGTAGATGGCCGTAGAGGCGGCATCCTTTAGGATGGTTATGGAGGCTATTTGGTTGGGATCTACATCACGTATCGAGGCCTCGAAACCATCCACCAATATCAAGGGAGGGTTTTGTTCGATCCTATTGTCCGTTACGTATTCCCCGCGAATGGATATCTCCGGTGCTGCACCGGGCCTACCGCCCCCTCCGCTGGAAGGGGTTATGTTTACCCCTGCATCCAATCCTGATAACGCTTGGCCCACCGAGGTAACAGGCCTATCGACCAGCACATCCGAATCTATTTTAGAAACCGAAGAAGTCACTTTGGACTGTACCTGCGTGCCATATCCTATAACCACAACTTCATCCATTTCCTCCACCGACTCCTCCATGGTCACATTGATGGTGGTCTGGTTGCCCACGGCGATCCGTTTGGTACGCATCCCGATGTAAGAAAATTCCAAGGTTTGGGACGGTAGTGCCGGAATACTATAGTTTCCGTCAAAATCCGTGACCACCCCCTCGGAG
>JBCCZF010000344.1:0-4315 GCA_039188035.1 Bacteroidota bacterium
ATACTTTTGAAATAGGATTGGTAGTTTTATCTTTGTAACGTACAATAAAATAAGGCCGTGGCATTGGAATACAAGGCCTGGCTATAAACCCTTAATGGATGAAGAACGAAATAATCGTGCCTTTTCCTGGGTATGGGAATAGCGGTGATCGCACGGTAGGGACAGCGGAAAAAACAGAGGTTCCAATTCGACCAAGAACGGTACTGCGATTAGGGAAACCTTCCAGGCTGAACTATGAATATGTGTATGTTTCACTTCATTTTAACAAGCATACCCTATCCGACTTTAAGGAGTTGTTGAAATTTCAAGGAATGGAAGTACAAGTGGTGAGTATTCTTACGATGAAGGATGGAAGTTCCATTGCCACTTTGCGACGCCTGGACGGACAGGCGTTCTCGGATACTTTAGACGTTCTTTTCGCGGATGTGGCCAAGAGTATAAAAGCCCGGGAACTGTTACGATAATGGCTAGAAAGGGGCATTATGAATACCATTAATTTTTTTAATCAGCAGATATGATCAAACATGGCAAAAAGGGACTATCCTATGTTGTATTGGCAACCCTGTTCGCAATTACCGGCCTTACGGCCCAAACCCGGGATGTTACCACGGTACCCGAAGAATTGGATTTGGCAACCGTAATCTATATTGAGGATGACGAGGGGATCGATTTGGACTTTGACACCTATTTCTATCTCCCAAAGAATTTTGATCCCTATAAAGGCATGCATTTTCAATTGGATGAAATCATTTATTTGGAGGTTTGGGAAGACCTGGATTTGGGTTCGGACGTGCTTCTTCCTTAAAGGGTCTATAGTCAAGTTTTTTTAAAAAGGGTCCGGCAAAGTTATTTGCCGGATCTTTTTTGGTATTCTGGCTGCGATCGCTAGGAATGTAAGCATTGCACCAATTTTACTACAAAGGTAACCTAGGTTACTCCAGCCCCTGTGCCGGGGTATTATTTTTGTTTCGATTAACTTGGGGGGATTTTTGTCCAATCCTTTATGGCAAAGGTCTCCCTGCATTATGGAAACCCATATGTCTACAACTGTTACAGAAAAGATTACAAATAGCCTTCCCCAGGCCATGTCCTATGCGGAATACAGGGATTTGGTAGCCCGTTTAGCTTCTGAAGGAAGATCCACAGGCCCCGAACAGACCGAGGCACTTAGCAATTATACCATGCTCAATGATAGGCGGATGCGGCGTTTTGATAAAACAATTCGTTTGGAGGAATCGCACCTGAAACGAATAAGCTCCATACAACAAAAGCTGACTTTCTTGGTAATCACCGAAAGTTGGTGCGGGGATGCAGCTCCTTCCTTGCCCGTGATCCATAAAATAACCCAGCAAAACCCCAACTTTTCACTAAAGGTTTTGCTGCGCGATGAAAATTTGGAGCTTATGCAGCATTTCTTGACCAACGGCACCTTGTCCATTCCCAAATTGATTATTGTGGAAGATGGTACCGGAAATGTATGGGGCGATTGGGGCCCAAGACCTAGTACCGCCACCCAAATGGTCGAGGAGTATAAAGAGGCCCATGGCAAATTGACCCCGGAATTTAAGGAGGGATTGCAAAAATGGTACAATAAGGATAAGGGAAAAACCGTACTAAACGATATCTTACAACTGCTTGCCTTGGAATAAGTAGGTAATGGTTCCCTTTTGGATACTTTTGGTAGATCCGTTAAACTTGGCCTTTAAAGCATATTTGATGGCATTTTCCACCAAACAACCGTTTGAAGTCCCTGAACTACGCTGGTTAAAATTGGCTTCGATTACATTGCCCATGGCATCTACCTGGATATTGATGACTACTTTGCCGCCTTCAATGCAGGTATATATCGGAGGAGGAAGTTTGTAGCTGTTCCGATCCACTAATGAATAGGAAACGGAGGTCCGTCTTTTGGCAAGGTTGTTCGTGAATTCCTTTTTCTGGGCTTCCTTTTCACCCAAAAGTTGTTTTTGTTCCTCCCTTTTTTTGGCCAATTCCCGTACGCGTTGGGCATAGGCCGAATCCCCAAGGGCATCTGTGAGCTCCGTACTGGAGTTCGCTTTTTGCTCCTCCATGAGTTCCTCAAGGGTCTTTAAAGGTTCTGGATTGCCATAACTGGGCTTATGTGCCTCATTAAAGGCCATATGGCTCTCGATCGGGTCGGCCTCCTGCATTTCCTCGGGCTTTTCCTCTTCCTCCTCAATAAGTTCCTCCAGGATGTCCTCATCCAATACCATCTGCACAACGTATTCCTCCTCGTGGCCCTGCCCAAGATGCACGTTGTACAAGGCAAGTACCACAATGGACATACTTAATAAGGTGATGATAAAGGATAATTGTTGCCGATTAAACTGCATAAGGCTATAACCCAAATAGGATTAAAATATTTTATATCCTCGACGAACGGAAACATCTTCCGAAATACAGGACGTGATTTAGGCGGATTTCCCTACAATTGTTCGGTAAATGCGATAGGGCCAACCGCATTATCTACGTTATAACTCCCAATTTTGGTTCTTCTTAGCGCGGATAAATGGGCCCCGGATCCCAAAGCCTTGCCAAAATCGTGCGCCAAGGCCCGGATGTAGGTACCCTTGCTACAGACCACCCTAAAGTCCAATTCTGGGAAGCGATCCCCGTTGATCTCAAAGACATACAAGTGTACCTTTCTTGTTTTTACCTCTATTTGTTTCCCTTCCCGGGCGTACTCATATAATCGTTTGCCATCCTTTTTTAAGGCGGAGAACAAGGGGGGTGCCTGGTCAATTTCGCCCAAAAAACAATCAACGGTTTCACGGATACGCCGTTTGGAAATATGGTCAACGGGAAAAGTCCTATCCACGGCGGTTTCCAGGTCGTAGGAGGGGGTGGTAGCACCTAAGGTAAAAGTTCCCGTATATTCCTTTTCTTGTCCTTGGAGTTGTTCAATGCGCTTGGTGTACTTTCCCGTGCAGATAAGAAGCAGGCCGGTGGCCAGGGGATCCAAGGTCCCGGCATGCCCAACCTTTACTTTTTTTAGATTGAATTTTTTACGAAGGGCCCATCGAATTTTGTTCACCGCCTGGAACGAAGTCCATCCCAAGGGTTTATCTATGAGCAATACCTGCCCGCTTAAAAAATCTTCTTCGGTTCTTTGGTCCATGGTCCGTTAACTTGTGGATCCAACGGCCTTCTAGAGGGGTTACCAAGTGCTATAGCCTATGGCCAGAAGCCCCACAACAAGACAGTAGATGGCAAAATAGGTGAGTTTGCTATTTCTAACCAAACGTATCATCCAGGTACAGGCCAAAAGCCCTGCAAAAAAGGCTGCGAGAAAACCTGCGCCCATAGTTAGAGTGTTTTCGCTTTGGAAACTGAGTTCACCCCCCAGGATATCCTTGCCCATTTTTCCAAAGATAAGGGGTACCACCATAAGAAAGGAAAAACGGGCAGCCTTGGTTTTGTCCACACCCAGGAGTACCGAAGTAGAAATGGTGGCCCCACTCCGGGATATGCCGGGCAACATGGCAATGGCTTGGGAAACCCCAACCACAAAGGCATTGGGATAGCTCACTTTTTTGTCGGTATCCTTGGCTTTGTCCGCGAAGTAGAGCAGCACCGCCGTAATAAGGAGCATAACGCCTACGAAGCGGATATTGCCCCCGAAAAAAGCCTCCAATTGCTCTTCGAACAAAAGGCCCACGAACACTGCGGGCACCATCGAAATAATAATTTTTAACGAGAATTGGGTCTCCTCGTTCCAACGAAATTGAAGTAGGCCCCTAAGAATCTCCCAGACATCCTTTCTAAAGACCACTAAGGTGCTTAGGGCCGTGGCAAAATGGAGTACCACGGTAAACAACAGGCTTTCTTGGGGTACGGAATTATCACCCAGAATGGCCTTCCCGAGTTCCAAATGACCACTGGAGGATACAGGAAGAAACTCCGTTAACCCTTGAATAATGCCCAAGATAATGGCATCCAGTATATCCAAAATTACTTTCGCTTCTTATTGGGATTCAACAATATGGCATATACCTCTATACCAAAACCTATGAGTACCAAGGTAGGTGCCAACCGAATTCGCCTAAAATTGTAGATGGCATCATTAAAAACATTGGGGTCATCACTGCCCCCGCCGCTCATCAATATAAAACCCAAGGCAATAAAGGCAATGCCTATAAACATAAACATATAGTTCCTACGTTGGAAGATGAATTCCGCTTTGGGAGGTTGTCCCGGTTTGTTCCTTTGATTCTTGGCCATGGCGCAAAGGTACAAAATGCGATAATTTGGAAATAAATCAATTTGGAAATTTGAATATTTGATGGCCAATTTG
>JBCCZF010000345.1:0-4313 GCA_039188035.1 Bacteroidota bacterium
CCCAGGTGGCCCGGGTGATTCCCAAGGGGTCAAATAGGAAGTGCTTTGCAAATTCCTGAATCGTCATTCCAGAAGCCTTACTGATTATTTCCGCCAGCAGAACCACGCCCATGGAGCAATAGTGGGACACTTGCCCGGGATCCTGGACCATGGGTAGATCAAGTGTATATTGGATCCAATCCTTTTTTTTATACACGTTGTCCTCTTGGCCTTTGGATTTTTTGTCCAAATCATTACAATCAAGGCCACTGGACATTGTTAAAAGGTGTTTTAAGGTGATTGTTTTCTTTCTTGGGTCGCTATTCTTGGTTGGTTCCGGATGTTTGAGATATTGGGATATGGGATCATCAACGTCACCAATAAAGCCTTGATCTATGGCGATTCCCAACAATAGCGACCGTATACTTTTGGTTGCCGAACGTAAATCGTGGGGCTCGGCAATGCCCTGTCCGTTATAGTACTCCTCCAGAACCAGCTTGTTATCCTTCACCAAAAGGATACTATGGATTTTATGGGTTTCCTTTTCCAAACGGTTAAAAAAGCGGTAGGCCAGCGCAGTGTCTGCCCCCAGTGTTTTTAGATGGACGGTTTTCCAGCCATCATCGAGTTGTTTTGGCTGGGAATGGGCAAAAGGCTTTTGTCCACACACCATGGTGCATGCAAATAAGGTAAGGGCGGATGAAAGTACTCTATTTTTCATGGGCATCATCAAATTTAGAACTTTTAAGTTACAACCTGGATGGAACGGTTCCCCATGGAATTATACAATTTCCCTTTGGATCTCCATTTCCCGATTCGGTTGCAATTCAAGATTGGCAGGTCTCATGAAAAATGGGGGAGTACACTTTGCCCAAGTTCTTCAATGACTTGATCTGCCGGCCTAGACCCATATTTTAAGTTGAGGATAACGTGGTTGACCCCATAGGTTTTCAGCAGTTTTAAATGACCCAGGGTATATTCGGTTCCAGCCTGAAAGCCTAGGTGTATGGGTCTGGGTTTGGCTTTCTTTTCGGCTACCAGGTCAATATAGAGCGATTGCATAAAAGGCTTCCATCCTTGTTGGGTTAATGATAGGGCACCGCTCCATTGTGCCATTAGGAGTTCCAAGGACTTGATATCCCTGGGGTAGTAGAGCCATCCATCCGAGTGTTCTGCAATCCATTCCAAGGATTGGCCGGAATACCCTGTAGTGAACATAGGGGTTTTTGTTGCCGTTTTGGGCAATAGGTCTATACTGCCGTTTACCTTTCCAAAATACCGGGATTCATGATGGGGAAAGTCTTGTTCAAGGGCCCTCACATAGAAAAAGCTATCCCGGAACAATTCGGCCTTCATGGCCAACCCGCGATGAAAGGCGGGATATTCCATAGGTCGATCTCCCGAAGCCACACCCAAAAGAATCCGGCCCTTGGAAAGCACTTGTAGGCTAGCAACCGATTTTGCCGTATGGACAGGATGGCGTAAAGGAAGAATAATACTGCCCGTGGCCAAAGCAATTTCCCGGGTATGGTGCATGATATGGGTCATGTAGATCCAAGGGTCGTATAATTGGCCGGCATCCCCAAAAGAAGGGTCGTTAAACGGAACATCCCGGAACCATAGGGCCTTAAAGCCCAATTCTTCGGCCCTTTGAGCCAATTGCTCCTGGTTTTCCATTTTTGCCACGGAACCGTGATACGCTTCCAAGGGAAAAACCAGTCCGAGTGTTAGTTTGCCCTCGGTGGCTACTTTATGAAATGAAGTCATTCATATAGTTTTTAAGGCGTCTGTGGTTGAAATCAAGTCGTTTACCAGTTGCTCCTTGTAGGCGTCCGGATGGGCATGGGCAAAAGCACCTTTATCGTTGTCATAATACTGCCCGGAACGCCCGGCATGTTTTTCGGAAACGGCTAGATCGCAAATAATTTCAGCCCCCTTGGTTGCGGGGCCCCAGTACTGACCATAGGCTTCCTGTACCATTTTAGTATTTAACAAAGAACCGGGATTCACCGCGATTACATTCAGCCAATCGTGCATTTTGGATAAATGAAAACCCCACATGGTCAAGGCCAACTTGCTTTGGGCATAGGCCGCTTGTACGGAAAGGGTTTCCTTTCCGGCCAATGCGCCCAAGGATACGGTGGATTGTGCCGCGGAACTTAGATTGAGGACCCGGGGCGACGTACCGTTTTTAAGCAATGGTATTAAACCATTGGTAAGCAGATAGGGCGCAAAATAATTTACCGCAAATCGCATATCCAGCTTGTTTTGATTTTGTTGCCTGGCACTTTTGAAAACCCCGGCATTGTTGATCAAAACATCGATTCTGGAAAATTCATTGTCCAATTCGGTTACCATTCTTTGTATGCTGCCAAAATCGGATAGATCGGCAACAAAACCCGCTATTTGCGCGTTGTGGGCCATGGCGTTGATTTCAGAGACGGTCTGCTCCAGTTTTACGGGATTTCTTCCGTGTACAAGTACCCGATGTCCTTCCTTGGCCAGTGTAGTGGCCGCCAACTTCCCGATGCCATCAGTGCTCCCTGTGATTAAAATAGTCTTCATGGGTCATTTCCAAGTTACAATATCCTCCATAGGCCTCCTTGATTTCGCGTGTGCCGGTTCCCCTTTTCTATAGCCGAAGGCCACCATATAACTTAGGCCATAGCTGTCCGTGTCAATATCGAATCGATCTCGTAGAAGCATTTCTGTCCTTTGTTGATGAAACCCCTCAATAGGGCAGCTGTCCACCCCTATCAAAGCCGCCGAAGTCATCATATTCCCCAGTGCGATATAGGTCTGTTTGGACGCCCAATCAAAGAGTTTTTTATCTGTGTCCAAATTGAAATCACGTTCTTGAAATTCGCGATAGAATTTTGAGTATACGCTCACTACATCCTCCGGGAATTGCTTTACCTTTTTCATCATGTGCATAATATAATCGGAATCCCATTGGGTCATGGGGGATTTCATGCTTAATCCCAATATAAAATGACTGGCGGTGTCCAACTTCAATGGAGCTCCCCAGGCCACCGGTTTTAGGGCTTCCCGTAATTCCTGGTTTTGTACCACAACAAAATGCCAAGGCTCAAACCCAAAAGAACTCGGGGATAGATGGGCGGTTTGGAGTATGTAATCCATATCCTGCCTTGATACTTTTTTGGATGGATCGAATTCCTTACAGGCATGTCTGAATTGAAATGCCTCTAGAACCACTTTTTTGTCGATTTTCGTGTCGTTCATATTGAATACTATTTGCTATAAATTTTATAGTTGCAAAACTAACTATAGTGATATACCTTTGCAATAACGGTCAAAAAGGATAGTATGCAATGCGGCAAAATAGGCTTCCGATAAAACACGTATACAATGGTAAGGAGTACCCTTGTTGCACGAGCCTTACCATGGGGGTTATTGGCGGAAAATGGAAAACGGTAATCCTTTTTCATTTAATGGGAGGAAAATTACGCTATAATGAATTGCGAAAAACCATGTTCACCGTTACGGAACGGACCCTAAGCCTACAACTAAAGCAGTTGGAAAATGATGGGATCGTAAAAAGAAAGGTATATCATAGGAAACCTCCTTTAAAAGTAGAATATTCCCTAACGGAAAAGGGGGAGACATTGATTCCTGTTATCAAGGCCATAGCGGATTGGGGCGAGTTTGTCCAAGGAAGATAGGCCAGATAAAGTACGTTGTTTATTAAACCGGGGATAGGGCAATTTTTGGGGTAAGAATTTACCTGGATGATCCTAATGCTCCACTACTACATCTGGGAAACGGTTTGCCAAGGTTTTGGGCATCTTACCCACACGGGCCGGTCTATACCTTTAAATACTTGTGGAATCCCTTGAATAACGGATTTATATCCATTTCCATTTTGCATTGGGATAAGGTAGTAAAAGCTTATTTTTTAACCATGATCATCCGATAATCGGATACTGAACAATGGCCGCTTTCTTTGTCTTCAAAAGTGTATTTGAAGGTTTTATCCATTAAGCGCTCAAGTGGCCTTTCAAAGTCTATGGCGTTATTTAGGATTTGCACTTTATGGCCCGAATCTTGACTACAAAACACCAGAAGGGTGCCGTTCCGGATTCTTGAGACTATTTTTTGCACAAACCCCACTTCTTTTTCCCGATCTTTTTGGGTAAAATGGAACATACTATCCAGAAGGATGATGTCAAAGACGCCGAAATCTTCAAAAGTATACATATCCGTAACACGCCCTACCAGATTTAGATTTTGCACTTGGGCCATTTGGTTCATTTGACCAATGCCCACATGGGAGTTGTCCACCCCGATCACCGAATAACCAAGCCTTGCCAGGG
>JBCCZF010000346.1:0-4308 GCA_039188035.1 Bacteroidota bacterium
CAGACTTTTTAACATAATGGCAAAGTCTCGTCCCCGTTGGGCTACCGGTGATTTTAATAAGCGGTCTACATTTTCCAGAAAGAGGTATTGGGGCTTGTTTTGTTTTTCCGATAATATGCGATGGATACTCCACCACAATACGCCTTTTTTACCAATAAGTCCTTTGGAATTTTGTAGGGTGGAGGCCACTGAATAATCCTGACAGGGAAATCCACCGACCAAAACATCCGCATCAGGGATTTCAGAAGTGGCAACTTCCGCGATATCTTTATTGCTATGGTTCTTGGGACCAAAACGAGCCTCGTATACCTTTGACGCATGTTGCGTTTTGGTGGCAGGTTCCCATTGGTTACTCCATACTACTTCGTAGCCACCTGTATTTTCCAGACCCAAACGAAAACCGCCCACTCCCGCGAAAAGCTCTATAACCTTTAGTTTTCCCATGCGGGGCGAATTTATAAAAAATGTCCCCAAAGTCCCTGGTATTGGATTTCTGTTGGTTTCCTTAATATGATTATTTTTACGGAAAGCTTACTAAATATGAACCCGTTTAGAGTAGTCCCGATCGTACTGTTTCTTTCCTGCACGCCAGAGATGAATACTATTTCTTTGGTGGATGACTATATTGAAGTAATTGAGTCCGAGTATGCCCCGGACAAACGGGTGGCCTTGTTTCAAGTGGATGGGAAACGTTCAGGGGACAAGTATATACTTTCCGGACAGAGCAATCTGCCCGATGCCGTGACTGCCTTAAAGCAACTATTGCGTGAGGACGGCATTTCGTTTAGGGATAGTATTCAACTGTTACCTTCCCAAACGCTTGAGGGAAATACACAGGCCGTGGTGACCTTATCCGTGGCCAATTTGCGAGGTAATCCCAAGCATTCAGCGGAACTTGCTACGCAGGCCACTTTGGGCACTCCAGTAAAGGTATTAAAAAAGGAGGGGGGGTGGTATTATATCCAAACCCCGGACAACTATCTTTCCTGGGTGGATGATGGAGGTATTCAACTCATGGATTCCAAAGGTTTTGAAAGGTGGCGGCGGGCGGATAAATTAATATATACCCGAACCTATGGTCATGCCTTTTTGGAGGAAGATGAACAGGAACGGATTTCGGATTTGGTTGCGGGAAACGTTTTGGAGGTGGTTGATTATGGATTTAAACATGCCCACGTTCGTTTTCCGGATGGGAGAACGGGCTTTGTTCGAAATTCCGAATCTGAAGAGTATTCCCAATGGCTAAGCAATACAGAGCCTACGGCAGATGATTTGGTGGCCACTTCCCAAAAGTTTATGGGGGTACCTTATCTTTGGGGAGGTACTTCTACGAAGGGTATGGACTGTAGTGGTTTCACCAAAACGGTTTATTTTCTCAACGGCATAGTTTTGCCCCGGGATGCCTCCCAGCAAGTTCATACGGGAAAAGCCATTGATTCTACACGGAACTTCGACGATCTTCAAAAAGGAGATTTATTGTTTTTTGGAACAAAGGCTACGGATTCTACCCAGGAAAAAGTGGTGCATGTGGGCATGTGGATTGGAAACAACAGGTTTATACATGCCTCGGACAAGGTGCAAATTGGAAGTATGGATCCCAATGCCAAGAATTATGATGCGTGGAACCATAAGCGCTACTTGCGGTCTAAACGTATTTTACGGGAAAAAGACGAGGGATTGATTTTTTTGGAGGAGAACCCCTTGTTCAAGGATTGATTCTTGGAAGATTCATAAAAAACAGTGTGGAATTTCAACGTTTAAAGTTCCACTGTTTTTCCTGTTTTAAAGGATTGGTCTGCGGCCAATACGATTCGCAGACTATTTACGGCGTCCCGCAAATGGTCGCTTAGGTCTATGTTTTCAACAATGGCTTTTAAAAAATACGCTTGTTCCAGGAGACAAAGCCCATCGTGATCCGGCTCGTCCGAGGTGTCTATATACCTGTCCGGTTTGGAGAAATTTCCGGAACCATCCAGATCGGAGTAATGCAATTTTAGGGAACCGGTCTTAGAATGATTGTCCACATTGTCCGATACCCCTTTACCTTCGTCCACAATGGAAACACATCCTTTGGGCCCTATAACATCCTTGACAAAAAAGGCGGTCTCGCTCATCATTGGACCCCAACCGGCCTCGTACCAGCCTACCGAACCGTCCTTAAAACGAACTTGAAGCTGCCCATAATTGTACATTTCCCCATCGACCTCGTTGGAGAGGCGTGCCCCAATGGCACTTACACTTGTAGGAACGGATTGGGTCATGAGGCACATAATATCCACGTAATGTACCCCGCAATCCACAATGGGGGACATGCTGTTCATCAATTGCTTGTGGGTGTACCAATTGTCCCCGGAGCTCTGTTGGTTCAGATTCATACGCATGACCAAGGGTTTGCCCAAAGTCCTGGCCACTTCCACAAATTTGGCCCAAGCTGGATGTACCCGTAAGATGTATCCCACGACCATTTTTTTGTCTTTCCCAATGGCGAGGTCTACAAGTTCTTGAGATTCTTCAACCGTTAGTGCCAAGGGCTTTTCCACGAAAACATGGGCATTTGCTTCCAGGGCTAGTCGAATATAAATACCATGCGTGTCCGGGTAGGTATTGATGGATACAGCATCGGGTCGGGTTTCACGAAGGGCCTTTTCAAAATCGCTAAATGTGGGGTAACCTCCTAATTCGCGGGCAAGCTTTTCCCTGCTTTCGGGTTTTCGACTTACCAAACCTACAATTTCAAAACCCTCCAATTGGTGGTAGGCCCGGGCATGTGAGCTCCCCATATGACCACATCCCACAATTAGTGTACGAACTTTAATCATTTTTTATTAACTTCATGCTAGTTCCCCGGAAAGTAAACAAACCTTATGAAATGGCCAATGTTTCCCTTTAAAAACATAGGGATTGCAGGGTGGGGAGTGTTGTTGATTGTCCATGTTTTATGGGCATTTGCATGTAAACCCACCACGGAAACCCCACCACTCAACCAACCCAATATTGTTTTTATGATTGCGGACGATTGGTCCTATCCGCATGCGGGGGCATACGGAGATCCTGTAGTTCGCACCCCGGTTTTTGATCATTTGGCCGAAAAGGGAGCGGTTTTTGAAAATGCCTATTGTGCGGCTCCCTCCTGTTCGCCTTCCAGAGCCAGTATTTTATTGGGTAGGTATCCCCACCAAATGGAGACGGCGGGAAACCTATGGTCCGTTATTCCCGATAAATTCCCAAATTGGGTTTCGCTATTGGAAAAGGCTGGATACCACACGGGTAAGAGTAGAAAAGGCTGGGCCCCAGGAAATTTTGAGGCTGGTGGATATGCCCATAATCCGGCCGGGAAAGAGTATCCCAATTTTAAAAGCTTTTTGGCCGACCGAAAGGAAGGACAGCCCTTTTCCTATTGGTTTGGAAGTGGCGACCCCCATAGGGTTTATGAAACCAATACCGGGGCAAAATCCGGAATGGATGCGGATCGGGTAACAGTTCCGGGGTTTCTTCCCGACCTTGCCTGTGTACGGAATGACATCCTGGATTATTTTTTTGAAGTAGAACGTTTTGATCGGGAATGTGGGAACATTATTGCTCAGTTGAAGGAAGCAGGAGAACTGGACAACACCATTATTGTTATGACCAGTGATAATGGAATGCCCTTTCCCAGGGCCAAGGCCAACTTGTATGATTATGGTACGCGTATGCCCCTGACCATGTATTGGAAAGGCAAAATAGAGGGCGGAAAACGAATTTCCGATTTTGTGAACTTTGTGGATTTTGGCCCTACCTTTTTGGAAGCTGCCGCAGTACAAGTACCGGAGACCTTTAGTGGTAATAGTCTTTTGGAGCTTTTTGATGGGGAAAGAGAGACCTTAAGTGATCGGAGCAAGGTCTTTTTGGAGCGGGAACGCCATGCCAATGTCAGGAAAGGGGATTTAAGCTACCCCTCACGAGCGGTACGTACCCAGGATTTTTTATATATCCGAAACTTTGAACCCAATCGATGGCCGGCAGGAGATCCCGAGGTACACCAATCTGTTGGGCAATATGGCGATGTGGATAATTCCATTTCAAAATTCCTGATTCTGGATATGGAAGGGAAACCTAATGAAGCAACATACTTTTTACCGGCCTTTGGCAAAAGACCTTCGGAAGAGTTGTATATGCTTTCCGAGGATCCCTATAATTTGGAGAATGTAATAGAAAATGACAAATACAAAAAGGTCTTATCGGAGCTGAGACAAGAGTTAAGGAATTGGATGACAAAAACGGATGATCTAAGGGTGGCGAAACCGCAAACGACCTATTGGGATGAGGTAC
>JBCCZF010000347.1:0-4290 GCA_039188035.1 Bacteroidota bacterium
CATAGGATTATAGTGCTTTAGAATTCAATGGCCTAAAACTATCGACTTCATAAAACCCCAATATTGGCGAATGGTTAAGTTTTCATTATGAAATGGGATGTATGGCGGATTGCGTAAAACCCTTTGCGCTAAGGTTTGGAACATCCTTTGTTTTTTTAACCCTTTCGGGAAAGGATGATTTTCGTGAAAGGCAGATTCCGGCCCTAGGCTTACTGCGGGGTAGGGGGATTTCTGGTCGAGTTGAAAAAAGAGGGAAAAACATCGTGGCCGCCTACTGAAATTCCTTACTTTTAAATGCGGGTCCATAGAGGTTCGCCGTTCATGTGCGTGTAAGCGAAACAGATGGCCCACGGCGCAAAGGGGCGGTTCCGGCCCATTTAAACTCCAGGGATATGTCCTCAGAAAACAATACCTATGTTGATCTGCACTGCCATTCGGCACTAAAACCCTATGGCAAGAGTTTTAACCGTAGACCAGTGGGTCGCAATACCACACGGCGCAGTAGGCGCAACAGTATTTGGAAATACGATCCCCCTTCCCTGACCGACAAATTGCTCAATTATGTAATCAACCTCACCAAGTTTTCCCAGGCCAACTTTACGAGTCTGGCGAAGGGTGATGTACGCGTGGTCTGTGCCTCGTTATACCCCATGGAAAAAGGGTTTTTCGTCAATGCGATCAAAAGTGATTTTTTACGGGACCTTATCGGGAATTTTGCCACCGGGATAGGCAAAAAACGCGTGGATGCCGTACAGGGGATGACCGACTATTTCCAGGACCTGGAACGGGAGTACGATTTTTACAAACAATTGGAGGACAAGGCAATTCGTTTGCCCGAGGGGCAGTTTACCTATAAACTGGTACACAACTATGGGGAAATCAGGGCCCTTTTGGAACAAGAACCTGGAGATGGCCCCTGTACCATTGCCGTGGTCCTCTCCATTGAAGGGCTACATGTGCTTAATGGTAACCTGGACGCGCCCCCGGACGAGGCGGCATTTCTACGCAACCTGTACAAGATCAAGGCCTGGGAAGCCCCGCCCCTGATTGTTGGTCCGGCCCATCATTTTTGGAACCATATCTGCGGGCATGCCCCCAGTTTCACCGATCTGGTGGCCAAAAACGTAGATCAGTCGGAAGGCCTGGGAACGGGGATTACCCCCTTGGGCGAAAAGGTAATCCACGCCCTGTTAGACGATACCCAGGGCAAGCGCATCCTGGTCGATGTAAAACATATGAGCGTCGCCTCGCGCTATGCCTATTACAACCTTATCCGGGAGCAGGTATCCTATGCCGGGGTACCCTTGGTGGTAACCCATGGGGCGGCCAGTGGATTGTGGTCCCCAGGGAATCCGGAGGCCGGAGGATCCGGCGTAGCCAAGACCTTAAATCCTGTATCCATTAACTTTTACAACGATGAGCTTATCCTGATGGCCCGTGGTAAGGGCATTTTTGGTTTGCAATTGGACGAGCGCCGCGTGGCCGGCAAGGAAACCCTAAAAAAGACAAAGCATTCCGTAAAGCGTTCCAAGATCATGCACTACCGCTCGGAACTGCTTTGGAACCAGATCCGTCATATCGCCGAGGTACTGGACGGGGCCGGGCTTTTTGCCTGGGATCTCATGGCCATCGGCAGCGATTTTGATGGCATTGTAGACCCTTTGAACGCCTTTTGGACCGCGGAGGAATTGCCCTTCCTGGCCGACTTCCTGGAACGCCATGCCTATAACTATATGAAAGATTCCTCCTTGCAAAGGCCCGAAAACCGAATTGATGCGGATGAGGTGGTTCACCGGATCATGACCCAAAACGCCCTGGATTTTTTGGAACGGAATTTTGTGTGATGGATATCTTGATGTTACAAAAACCCTAATCAACCTCTAAACGATGTACGACATCCTCGCTTTGGACGGTGGCGGCAGTTGGGCTTTAATACAATTGTTGACGCTAAAGGAACGCTATAAGGACGCGTTTCCGGATTTACGTGGACACGATATCCTTGCCCAATTTGATCTGGTCATCGCCAATTCCGGGGGCAGCATTGTGCTGGCGGCGCTGGCCGAGAACAAAACTGTGGACGAGGCCTTGGAATTGTTCAATGACCGGGCCATCCGGGAATCCATCTTTACAAGGAACGGTTTTCGGGATTCCTTTTGGCCGGCCTCGATTAGCCGGTGGTTCGGCTTTGGCCCCAAGTACAGTAGTAAGGCCAAAGGAGATGCCTTTGCCCAGCTCTTTCCCAAGACCCATAAGGTGACTATGGATCAGATTCCCAAAAGTATAGGTAAGGAAAACTTAAAATTGGTAGTCTGTACCTATGACGCCCTGAACAATCGGGCCAAATTCTTTAGGTCCTATCACTCGGAGGGGCGTCAACCGGAGTTCGTTTCGCTTACCCGGGCCGTGCATGGATCTTCCAATGCGCCCATCCAGTATTTCGACTTTCCCGCACGCTTTAAGGCCCAGGGAAGCAATGTGTATTACGAGCTATGGGACGGGGCACTGGGCGGCTTTAACAATCCCGTAGCAGCCGGACTGATCGAGGCCCATAAACTGGGCATCCCAATGGACCAAGTGCGCGTGGTTTCCCTGGGTACCGGAAACCGATTGATGTCCATGGAGGAGAAAGAACGTTTTTATCAAGTGAAACAGATTGCCATGCGGAATAGACGTAAAAAGCTGAAATTCTGGACGTACGGCCATCAAACGGAATACTTTAAACGTACGGTACTGAACCAGGCCAAAACCATCCTCTACCAACCCCCGGATTGGGCCAACTATGTGGCCAAAGCCTTTTTATCCGTAGGCTGCCAACAGGTAGAGGAAGACCAGTTGCTTCGATTTTCTCCCATGATCCATGTAGACAGCCATACCGATTCCGAAGTGGTTGCCCTTCTCAATGCCTTGTACAAAATGGATATGGACCTGACCCAAGAGGCGGACATCCGCAGGGTGGAGGCCTGTTTTGCACGTTGGAGGGAAGGAAAGATTAAAAATCAACCCATTGAATACTATGTGGAGCGGGACAATGATCTGGTGTACCTGTATGGGGACACCTACTTTAAGGAAGCCATGGATAAATGGAAAAATAGGGGTAAATAAGAAATTGTGAAATCCAAATCCAAATCCCAAAGTACAAATCCAAATCCCTATTTGGAATTTGGTACTTGTAATTTGGATTTTGAACCTTAGACATTGAACCTTGAAAAAGTCTATATACGGCAACAGCGATTGCTTCCTGGACGCTAGAAGTTGGATAGGTGCAAATCCCAAAACAGGCATGGGAATTTGGTGCTTGGTGCTTGGAATTTTACCTCTGATTTCAACCTTGGATCCAAAAAAAGTTCAAGTGTCAAGTTCAAACTCAAATGCAAATCCCAAAGTACAAATTCCAATACCCATTTGTAATTTGGTGCTTGTAATTTGGGTTTTGAACCTTAGACATTGAACCTTGAAAAAGTCTATATACGGCAACAGCGACTGTCTCCTGGACGCTAGAAGTTGGATAGGTGCAAATTCCAATACCTATTTGTAATTTGGTGCTTGTAATTTGGATTTTGAACCTTGAACAAGTCTACATACGGCAACGGCGACTGCCTGCTGGACGTTAGAATTTAGATAGGTGCAAATCCCAAAACAGGCATGGGAATTTGGTGCTTGGAATTTTACACCTTGAACCTCCAACCCAACTGCTTGTGCCACATTTTTGCCTTCTGGAGCAATTGGGCCACGTCCAAATAGGGTTTTCTAACGTACATATCATCTTTATAGGAGATGTATGCCCTGGGCATATGTGACTATTAACTTAAAAATAAGAAAGTTACCCTGCCAAAAAACAAGGTGCTTTACTACTTTTGCGCCAAAATCCAAAAACAGTAACCATGAGAAAACTAAGTTTTGCACTATTGGGACTATTGATCATGTCCTGTTCCGCCTCCAAGTCCGGGACTTCGGCGAGCAAACCCAACAAAAAGATGCTAAAGGGCACCTGGGAAGTAAACGATATCCGTTTTGTAGGCGAGGAAGGGCTGTATAAGGCGGAATTGTTCGATACGGCGGATTCCCCTTGCTTTAAGGGCAGTCAATGGGTATTTATCCCTAACAACGCCACGGGGAAATTTACGTTGAGCCGTGCCAATAGCTGTGATGGCAGCACGCATCGTATCCTATGGTCCCTTTTTGACGCTGGGGACGGTACCCAGGATTTCCAATTTAAGTTTGTGGATAACAAGAACAAGCCCTTATCCGCTTCAAAATCGGGCTACCGATCGGAAATTAGCAATCTATCGC
>JBCCZF010000348.1:0-4289 GCA_039188035.1 Bacteroidota bacterium
AAGAAAGGTGCGAACGAATCGAAAGCCCACCGGGCTTTCTAAAGAGAGCGGCCCGAAGAAGCAGCGGTGAGAAAAACGGCTATTTTTTAACCAATCTGAAACAACTTAAAACACGTCATTATGTTTAGTATAGAAGCCTATTCCCTGGCCGTCCTGTTCTGTGTCATTACCATGTTCGCCTGGGGCTCATGGGCCAATACTCAAAAACTGGCCGCCAGTACTTGGCGTTTTGAATTGTACTATTGGGACTATGTTTTCGGCATAGTGCTGTTTTCCCTGCTTTTTGCCTTTACAGTAGGAAGTTCCGGCCAGGCGGGGCGTCCTTTTTTGGAGGATATTGCCCAGGGAAGTTCAGGGAACATTGGATCCGCCCTATTGGGGGGTATCCTTTTTAATTTGGCGAACATTCTTTTGGTGGCCTCCATTTCTTTGGCCGGCATGTCCGTGGCCTTTCCCGTGGGAATCGGTCTGGCTTTGGTCATTGGGGTCATTGTGAATTACCTGGATCAGCCCATAGGCAATTCCACTATGCTTTTTGGTGGGGTGGCGTTGATTGTTTTGGCCATTTTGCTGAATGCCAATGCCTATAGAAAGTTATCTGCCCAACAGCAAAAGGTACCTACCAAGGGCTTGGTGCTGGCCGTAGTGGCCGGCTTGCTCATGGGCTTGTTCTACAAGTACGTGGCCAACGCCATGTTTCCGGATTTCGCGGATCCCCTTCCCGGCAAATTAAGTCCTTACACCGCCGTTTTTCTTTTTGCCTTAGGGATACTGGCCAGTAATCTTATATTCAACACCCTTTTAATGCGAAAACCCTTTGAAGGGGCTCCGGTGAGCTTTTCGGATTATTTTGCCGGAAGTGGGAAGAGTCATTTTATGGGTATTTTGGGTGGGGTCATCTGGTGTATTGGCATGTCCTTTAGCATTTTGGCCTCGGACAAGGCCGGCCCGGCCATATCCTACGGGCTGGGACAGGGCGCTACCGTTGTGGCCGCACTATGGGGCATTTTTGTTTGGAAGGAATTCAAAGGGGCGTCCAAAGGGGTCTCGGGCATGCTCAATGCCATGTTGGTGTTGTATATCATAGGACTTGGTTTGATTATTGCCTCACGATAATAGCTAAGCTGCAAGGTTTCCAAAACCTTCGCGGTTTGTTTCCATAGGTGTCCGTTTCAGATTATGAACCCAGGACGCGTTCTATTTCTTCATCAATAGGGCCGCCATCCGTTTGATCCGATCCGTTAGTTTTTCGCTGGAGAGCCTTTCCCGGCTTAGGCGATCCGTAATAATGGGAAAGGAAAAGGGTGTGGGTTCCTTGCAGGCTTTCCAGACCACTTCTTGGTTCTGGATCCGTTCCATGGCTAGTCGTAAACGGCCTTCCTCCAATTGGTGCTCATAGGTTTCCCGGAACGCCTGTAGAAAAAGGAGATTCTCCGGTTCATAATCCCGGAATACATTAAAGTGCAATTGCGAACTGCTTTGCAGGTGTTTCATTTTTACCTGCTTTTGGGGATATCCATTGAAGACCAGACCGCTAATGACCGCAATATCCCGAAACTTCCGGCGTGCCATCTCTGTGGCATTGATGCTCTTCTGTAAATCGTCCAAAAGATAGGCCGTGGTAAACAGGTCGTTGTCCAGTACCTGTTGCATATCAATAGGTTTATCGGACAAGAGCTCAAACCCGTAATCGTTAAAGGCCAGGGAAAAGGTTATGGGCGAAAGTAGGCTTATGCGGTATCCTAAAATGCTGCCCAGGGCCTCATGTACAAAACGGCCTTCAAAAGGGTAAAAAAGATGGTGATGACCTTCTTGGGTGGTAAAGGTCTCTATGAGGAACTCATTAGGCCCGGGCACGATACTCTCCCGGTTCTGGCGATTAAAAATGGGGGTCAGGGATTTTAGTTCGGGGCTAATCCCGGTCGGTTTTCCTTTCAGGGGGGGCTTTGAAGTGGCCACCTTGTATAGCTCCTCCCGCAGCAGTTCGGACATTTGGGTGGAGAGTGTCAATCGGCCTCCCATCCAGCTGGGTACCTTATTGGTTCTTTTGCGGGAATTACGTACATGTACCTGCATGCCCTTGATCCGTATAAATTCCAGATTCCGACCGGCAAAGGTAAATACGTCCCCAGGATTCAGCTTGGATACAAAGGACTCCTCAATAGACCCGATATAACCGCCTTTCTGGTATCGTACACTAAGGTTTGCATCGCCCACTATGGTACCGATCTGGAACCGATGCCGCATAGCGATTCCTTTATGGATTACCTTAAACCTCCCATCTTCTTCTACCTCCACCTTTTTGTATTCATCATAGCTTTGAAGGCTTTGGCTACCCAGGGTCAAAAAATTGAGTAACCATTGCCATTGCTCCCGGGAAATGCCTTGGTAGCAAAAGGTATTTTGGATTTCGTCAAAAATGATATCGGGATAAAACCCATCCGAGACGGCCAGGGTGGTAAGGTATTGTATTAGCACATCAAAGCTATTGAGGTAGGGGATACGGTCTTCCACCACATTTCGCTTAACGGCCTGTTGTAGTGCGGAAGCCTCAATGAGTTCAATGGCATGGGTGGGCAAAAAGTAGATGACACTTTCCCTGCCCGGCCTATGCCCACTTCGGCCGGCGCGTTGCAGAAAACGGGCCACCCCTTTGGGGCCTCCAATTTGGACTACGGTCTCCACTGGGGCAAAATCCACACCCAAATCCAAACTTGAGGTGCAGACGACCGCCGTTAAACTTTCGTTCCTAATGGCCTGTTCCACCCATAGGCGCGTCTCCTTGTTGATGCTGCCGTGGTGCATGGCCATTACCCCAGCGTATTTTGGGTGTTTTTCCAAGATTTTTTGGAACCAGATTTCGCACTGGCTCCGGGTATTGGTAAAAAGCAAGGTAGTCTTACTTTGGTCGATGATGGGCACCACATCCTCCAACAGGCGAATGCCCAAATGGCCACGCCAGGGAAAGGTTTCCATTTGCTTGGGGATAATGCTTTTTACCGTGATTTTCTTTTTGAGGTTTGCCTTGATTAAAATGGAGTTCGCATGGGCCAAGGTTCCAGGGCCTAGAAGTACTTCCCGCGCCTGTTCCAGATTGCCTATGGTTGCGGAAATGCCCCATATCCGGAGGTTGTTGGACAGGGTCTTAAGACGGGAAAGGGCCAGCTCCATCTGTACCCCGCGTTTGGTGCCCAGGAGTTCGTGCCATTCGTCTACCACAATGGCGGTACAGCTCTTGAAGACTGCTGGATAGCCCTTGGTCGCCAATACAAGTTGAAGGCTTTCCGGGGTAGTGATCAGCAGGTCCGGCATGTTCCGTTTTTGTTGCGCGCGTTCGTTGGTGGAGGTATCTCCGGTGCGGATACCCACCGTCATTTGGGTATCCAAATCTTGGGTGACCCTTTCAGCGGATTGGCGGATTTCCTGGGCCAGGGCACGTAACGGGGTAATCCAAATGGCTTTTAGACCTTTTTTGTGCGTCGTTCTGTAGTCCGGGTTTTGTTGGATGTAGTTCAGGACGATTGGAAACCAAAGTGCATAGGTCTTACCACTGCCCGTGGGGGCGTTCAACAGGCCGTGTTTGCCTTGTAGGAAGGCTCTCCACGTCTTTTTTTGAAAGGGAAAGGGGTTCCAGCCCTGTTGCTGGAACCAGGATTCGGCAATTTGATAAAGTTCTTGTTTGGTCATAATTCCGAGCGAAGCGAAGGAATCTGTTCCGTGTTTTCTAAATATTCTTTTTCTTGTCCCATCTCAAAAGAAAATTGACATCATACATGCTAATAGCCAGGTCGTTCCAATCGGGATTCATGGTATTTATCAATTGCTCTTTCTTTTTACGACTACCAGCTTTCAATTGTTTTTCTCTATTGAAAGCATCGTTCATATTTTCATATTCCTCAAAATAGACCAGGATATCGCAATTGTATCTTCTGGTAAACGATTTCCGGTACACCCCATGCTTATGCTCATTCATTCTTCTGACTATGTTATTTGTTGCCCCCACGTAAAGGACCGTCTTGTTTTTATTGGTCAAAATATAGCAGTAGCCTTTCGAAACGAGCATAGCGAAGTTAATTTTTTTGATGTAAGTTCTAATCCGTTTTATTCGTGGCTTTTATTGTGTAATGCGCTTATTTGCCAAGAGATTCCTTCATTCCGCTTTTGCGGAATTTGGAATCATGGCCTTTAGATCATCAATACTATTGGCCTCTTCCAAGGTCTTGTCCTTTCGCCAACGTAGGATTCTTGGGAAGCGGGTGGCCACCCCGCGTTTATGGCGTTTGGAAAGG
>JBCCZF010000349.1:0-4287 GCA_039188035.1 Bacteroidota bacterium
ATCCTTTCTGACCTGGGGCATGTTCTGGCTGGTTGTCGCGATTGTTGCAGCAGGCATCTTTTTTGCGAATGGTATCAATGCTTTGTTGGTGGCATGGCAATTGCCAGAATACAGCCATGGCCCTCTGATCCCGGTCTTGTCGGGATTTTTGCCTAACTATCAATATTTGTATTAGATCCCAAAACCAAGGTCACATGGTTGGAACGTTTTCGTATCCTATGCGCCCTTCCCTGGGGAGCCGGTCGCAATCTTTTAAGCATTCCCGCACTGTCCACGCGAATCTCCCTTACGTAAAGCTCAGCGTCCTCTACGTTAAGGTCTTCGTTCTTGGCCTCCCAATTGGCCAGTGCAGAAAGCAGGAGCTTTTCCAATCTTCGGGAAGCCTCCTTAGGGCTGAACCGTAATATGGCCAAGGCTTTTTCCACCCCTTCTCCCCGGATTAAATCCGCGACCAGGCGCATCTTTCTAGGGGAGGTTGGGCAATTGTTAAGCTTGGCAAAGGCCATTTGCTTTTTCTCGGCCTTTATTCTTTCCGCCATTTGTCTTTTTCGAACTCCCATAGCTTACTTTTTACCTTTGTTCTTTGCCCCTGCATGCCCCCTAAAGGAACGCGTGGGGGAAAATTCACCCAATTTATGGCCCACCATGTTCTCCGTAATATAGACAGGGACAAACTGACGGCCATTGTGTACGGCAATGGTCAACCCTACAAAATCCGGGGTAATCATGGATGCCCTGGACCAGGTCTTTATTACGGATTTCTTACCGGAAGCCGCATTTTGTTGAATCTTCTTCTCTAAACTATAATGAACGTAAGGTCCTTTTTTTAATGAACGTGCCATGCGCTATAATTTATTTCTTTCTACGTTCTATGATGTATCGATTGGTCGCCTTGGTCTTGGATCGCGTCCTGAACCCTTTGGCCGGTATTCCGTTCCTGGATCTTGGGTGTCCTCCGGAAGCACGCCCCTCTCCACCACCCATAGGGTGATCCACCGGGTTCATGGCAACCGGCCTTGTCCTTGGCCTCCTACCCAGCCATCTACTTCTACCCGCCTTCCCGGAAACCAACAACTGATGATCCGAATTGGAAACCGCACCAATGGTAGCCAAACAATTGACCAGCACTATACGGGTCTCCCCAGAGGGCAGCTTTACTGTAGCGAATTTGCCCTCGCGTGCCATAAGTTGGGCAAAAGTACCTGCACTGCGGGCCATAACAGCTCCCTGCCCAGGACGCAGTTCTATACAGGAAATAATGGTCCCCAGGGGGATGGCACTTAACGGAAGTGCATTCCCGATCTCGGGTGCCGCACCTTGTCCGGAAGCGACTTCCTGATCTACTTTTAGACCGTTTTGAGCGATGACATATCGTTTTTCACCATCGGTATACTGCAAAAGGGCAATAAAGGCCGTTCTGTTGGGATCGTACTCAATGGACTTCACCGTAGCCGTAACATCCTTCTTGTCCCTTTTAAAATCGATGATTCTGTATCTTCTTTTATGGCCCCCACCCCTATGGCGTACCGTCATCTTTCCCTGGTTGTTCCTACCACCGGACTTCTTTATCGGGGCAAGCAAGCTTTTCTCGGGCTTGTTGGTGGTAATGGCATCAAAACCATTTACCACTCTAAAACGCTGTCCCGGGGTTACCGGTTTTAATTTTCTAACTGACATTGGGCGTCTTTATAGATTACTGTAAAAATCGATCATATCCCCTTCCTCTACATCCACAATGGCCTTCTTAAATCCATTGGTTTTTCCATGTTGCACCCCGGTCTTCGTATATCGGGATTTTCGGGTAGGACCGTAGTTCATGGTTCTGACCTTTTTGACCGAAACCCCATATGCCGCCTCCACGGCATCCTTAATCTGGAGTTTATTGGCCTTTGGATCTACGATGAAGCCATACCGATTGTACAACTCGCTATCCGCGGTCATTTTTTCGGTGATTATGGGCTTTATCAACACACTCATGCTTTTCTTATTTAGTTAGGTTTGCCTCCAATCCTTCCAAAGCACCTTCCATAAGGACTACGCTATTGGCATTTAAAACCTTGTAAGTATTTAATTCAGAGGATGTTATGACCTCGGATCGCTTCAAATTACGCGAAGACAAATATACAGCATTATTTGAACCCCCCAACACAAACAAAGATTTTTTGTTTTCCAGTCCAAGACCTTTTAAAACCGCTACAAAATCCTTGGTCTTCGGCGTCTCAAAATCGAAGTCCTCTACAACTAAAATGGCCTTCTCATTGGACTTTATGCTCAAAGCCGACCTACGGGCCAAACGCTTAAGGTTTTTGTTCAATTTCTGGGTATAATCCTTAGGCTTTGGGCCAAAGATGCGCCCACCACCTCGGAAAACGGGGGACTTTATACTCCCCGCCCTTGCGGTACCAGTACCTTTTTGCTTCTTTATCTTGCGGGTACTCCCCGCAATTTCCCCACGCTCCTTGGATTTGTGCGTTCCTTGTCTTTGGTGGGCCCTATATTGTTTTACATCCAAATAAACCGCATGCTCATTAGGTTCTATGGCAAAAACTGAATCGGAAAGCTCTGCTTTCCTTCCAGTATCTTTTCCTGTTTTATCTAAAACTGCTACCTTCATTACCCTACTTTTGAATAGTTACGTATGCGTTTTTGTGGCCCGGGACAGCTCCCTTAACGACCAATAAATTCTTTTCGGGAACCACCTTAAGCACGCGAAGGTTCTGCACGGTAACCCGGTCACCCCCCATTCTTCCAGCCATTCGCATCCCTTTGAAAACCCTTGAAGGTGTAGAGGCCGCCCCAATGGAACCCGGCGCCCTGAGTCGGTTGTGCTGCCCGTGGGTAGACTGGCCCACACCGCCAAATCCATGCCTTTTAACCACCCCCTGGAAACCTTTTCCCTTGGAGGTACCTACAACATCTACAAACTCGCCTTCTTCAAAAAGATCCACCTTAAAGGTGTCCCCTAATTTGTGCTCTCCCTCAAAACCCTGGAAATCAACGACTTTCTTTTTTGGAGAAGTGCCCGCCTTTTTAAAATGGCCCAATTCGGCCTTATTTGCGCGCTTTTCTGCCTTGTCATCGAAACCAAGCTGAAGGGCCGAATACCCGTCTACCTCCTCGGTTCTGACTTGGGTAACAACACATGGCCCGGCCTCCAAAACGGTACAGGGAATATTTTTCCCGTTCTCATCAAAGATGCTGGTCATGCCAATTTTTCTTCCAATTAACCCAGACATGTTTTTAGTTATTAAATGTTAGATTCCGAATGGTTTTTCCAAACCGAACCCAACGGTTACACGTTGTTTATTTATAAAAAAACAGGGCAAAGAAATCATCCAGCCCTGAATGTGTTCTTTTACCGTTTTTCCCTCGCCCGCAGCTCAGGACATGTTTACCCTGAAATCGTTTCAGGGTCTTTATAATTACTAACGAATCCTATAAGGAATTCGAGAATCCCTATGCCTGTTTTCCAAAGATTCAGAAACAAGTTCGGCAATCCTTTTGGCCTCCATTTACGTCCAACGAGGATTCCCGCTTTCGCGGGAATGGCGGTTACACTTTAATCTCTACTTCCACCCCACTGGGAAGCTCCAATTTCATCAAGGCATCAATGGTCTTGGAAGAGGAACTATAAATATCCAACAATCGCTTGTAAGAACTCAACTGAAATTGCTCCCGGGACTTCTTGTTCACGTGCGGCGATCGCAAGACCGTAAAAATCTTCTTATGTGTGGGCAACGGAATTGGACCGGTAACCACAGCTCCCGTAGTCTTTACGGTCTTAACGATTTTCTCGGCGGACTTATCCACCAGATTATGATCGTACGATTTTAGCTTTATCCTAATTTTTTGACTCATGATTCTAAATTAAGCGGTTACCCCTTTTGCAGCTTTTATAACCTCTTCCGCAATATTGGACGGTGTTTCCGCATAGTGCGAGAACTCCATGGTGGAAGTAGCCCTACCCGATGACAATGTCCTTAAAGAGGTTACGTAACCGAACATTTCGGAAAGTGGCACCTCTGCCTTGATTACTTTGGCTCCGGCCCTATCGTCCATATTGTTTACCTGGCCCCTTCGACGGTTCAGGTCACCTACGATATCGCCCATATTCTCTTCAGGGGTCAGCACCTCCAATTTCATAATGGGCTCCATAAGTACGGCGCGTGCCTTTTGGGCCGCTTCCTTATATCCAAGCTTGGCGGCCAGCTCAAAGGAGAGCGAATCGGAATCCACGGGGTGGAAAGACCCATCCTTGAGGGTGATTTTCATACTGTCCATCTCAAA
>JBCCZF010000350.1:0-4279 GCA_039188035.1 Bacteroidota bacterium
GTTTATTCGTTATGAAGTATATAATCCCCCTTTTCTCCTTATTCCTTATGTCTATGGCAAACGCACAGGAGTCCCATAGCTACCCCCACCTTTGGAAGCAAGTAGACCAACTGGAGTCGAGATCCATGACGCAATCGGCGCTCAAAGTTGTGCAATCCATCGCCAAAAAAGCCGAGAAAGAAGGCAATTCCCCGCAGCGCGTAAAGGCCCTATTATATACCTCCAAATATGCCCAGACCTTGGAAGAGGATGCCCAACTAAAAGTAGTGCAACGTTTTAAGGACGAAATTAAAAAAGCGGCTTTTCCAACAAACCAAATCCTCAAAAGTTATCTGGCCAAGCTATATTGGCATTACCTTCAGAACAACAGATATCGCTTTTACAACCGTACCGAGACCGCATCCAAGGTAGACCCTAGTGATTTCAGGACCTGGGATCTGAATACCCTTTTGAACGAGGTGAAGCTGCACTTTAGTGCTTCCCTGGAAAATCCCAAAGCCCTTCAAAAAATAAATGTGCGGGATTTTGAGGACATCCTTAACGTACAGAAAGGGTCTAAAACCTATCGCCCCACTCTTTACGATCTTTTGGCCCATACGGCGTTGGGGTTTTACCAAAGTGATGAAAACGGTATTACACGACCCGCGGACCAATACGAATTGGACCATCTGGAAATCCTATGTGAGGCCTATACGTATACCCAGATATCCATTCCCTCGAAACAAAAGGCCTTACTTTCCGAGGCACTATGCCTGTATCAGGAATTGATCCGGTTTCACTTCCCTGATCCGGATTTGCGGCCTTTGGCGGATGTGGACATCGAACGATTGAAGTTCATACGGCAACATGCCGTTTTTGAAAATAAGTACCAACGCTATTTGGAAGTGCTTCAAAATTCCGCCGAAGCCTTAAAGCACCATGAGGTGTCCGGACTGTACCGGTATGAAATGGCAGCGCTATACAAGGAAATGGGCAACCTATATCAACCCAAAACCCGTGAGGCAAATCGATGGAAACTAAAAGAGGCCCTTGAGCTTTGCGACCTCGTAATCGGGCAGTTCCCCAGCAGTCCGGCGGCGGATAAATGTAGGGCTTTAAAGGCCGATATACTGACCGAAAGCCTTACCCTGACCACGGAACGTTTTGTCCCAGTAAATAGCCCCTCCCGAATATTGGTGAACTACAGCAACTTGGACGGGCTACTACTTATGGCCTACCGGGCCACGCCTACCCAAATAAAACACCTCAACGAACTGTTTCCCGGATCCAAACAACGGGACTACATCCAAAAATTGCCCTTAACCAAGGAATGGAAAGCATCCTTGACCAATAAAAGGGATTACCAGCAACATGGAATGGAGGTGCTCCTACCACCCATGGAAAATGGACATTACGTGATTCTTGCAGTTCCTCAAGGAAAGGACAAGGCCAGCTTTGCCTACGGGACCCTGCAAGTAACGGACATGGCCATGGTGGAGACCCGTGCCCCGGATTCCCAATTGTTTCAGTTGATTGACCGAAACAACGGAAAACCCTTGTCCAAAGCCCATTTGGAACTACGTTATCGGGAAAATTACGACCGGGACTTTATTGTCAAAACCTTTACCACGGATTCAGAGGGACGGATCCGTATCCCTTCGCCCAATGCGCAATGGACATCCTTGGGCGTAAAGGCTTCCTATAATGGGGAGACCGCCTATTTTGGGGAATACTACATCCCCGGCAAGCGCAATCCCAGGGAACGACATCCTATGGATTACAAAGGTTTTCTGTTCACGGACCGCAGTATCTACCGCCCGGGCCAAACCCTGTATTTCAAAGGGATACTCACGGCCAAACCGCATGCGGAAAACGCCAAGGTACAGCCGAACACCCCGGTTACGGTAACCCTTAGGGATGTCAATTATCAGGAGGTTTCTCAACAGCAGTTTACCACAAACGATTACGGCTCCTTTTCGGGAACCTTTGTATTGCCCAGTGGCGGGCTCACCGGTGTTTTTACGTTACAACTGACCTCCAAGGAGGTGAGCCTGAACAGTACCGCCCAGATTGCCGTGGAGGAGTACAAACGTCCGAAATTCAAGGCGTCCTTTGAGCCAGTATCGAATACCTTTCGCATCAATGATAGTATTCCTTTGAAAGGAACCGCCATGGCCTATGCGGGCAGCCCCATCACTGAAGCACAAGTACGTTATCGCGTAAAGCGTGTGGTACACCTCCCTCCTTGGCAGTATTGGAGCAGGCCCTATTTTAACGGAAGTCCTCAGGAAATCGCCCATGGGGAAACGGTGACGGATGCCACAGGGGCTTTTAAAATAGGTTTCAAGGCGATTCCGGACAAGTCCGTGGACAAGGAGGACAACCCTGTCTTTAGGTATGAGGTTATTGCAGATATTACTGATATAAATGGGGAAACCCGAACGGCCACCATGTTTGTTCGCGTTGGATATCATGCCCTTACGGCGACTATTTCCGTTCCCGAGCAATTGGACAAGGCGATTAAGACCCATACGATTACCCTGGCCACCACCAACCTTAACGGGCAAGCCGTTCCCACTAAGGGGAGCTTAAAAATATACAAACTAAAAGCCCCGAAACATGCTCTACGAGAACGGCCCTGGCCTGCGCCCGATTATAAAAATTGGGACAAGACCCAATTTGAGAACCTCTTTCCCCACGATGCCTTTGATCGGGAAAACGACCCCGCTACCTGGGAAAAGGAATCCATGGTATGGGAAACCGGCTTTGACACCGGAAAGACCACGGAGATTGCCTTACCTCTCTCCAAAAAATGGGCATCGGGCCAATATGTACTGGAATTAGAGACCCGCGACCGCTTTGGAAAGACCATTATGGATAAGGCCTTTACCGCACTTTATGGGTCCAAGGACAAAGCCCCGGCGGACAAGCAATTGTTTCGCATCCAACTAGACAAAAACGAATATGCGGTCGGGGATAAAGCACGGGTAATTTTAGGTTCCGCGGCCCAAGACCTCTACATAACTATACTGGTGGAAAAAGTAGGCCGCATTACCGAAACCCAAATAGTACATCTGGATGACGATTTCCAGACTTTTGCGATTCCTGTTACCAAAAGCGATTTAGGAGGCTTTACCCTCCATTATAGCTTTTCGGCCTATAATGCCCATACCTTGGGCACACTGCATGTGCCCGTCCCCTACCCTAGTACCGAATTGGAGGTGGAGGCCTTGACCTTTAGGGATAAACTTAGCCCCGGTGCCGAGGAACGCTGGACGTTTACCCTAAAAGGGCCCAAGGGGGAACAGGTGGCCGCGGAACTGTTAGCCAGCATGTACGATGCCTCCTTAGAGGGCTTTCGGGGGCATCAGTGGCCCACAAATCTTAATCCGAGAACTCATAACCCTATAGCGGCTTATAGCAATGCCTATGGAAGTTTTGGCAACGAAAACTTTAGGATCCATGTCAAACCTATTGGGAAAATCGCCCTTCCCCTACAACAATACGACTCCTTTGATTGGTTTGGGCTGTATTTTGGGAATGGCTCACGTTTACATCTGTATCGGGAACATGCAGTAAAAAGGTCTGGCCCTCCGCCAGCTATGAACGCCATAGCATCGGAAGAAATGGAGGATTCAGGTATGGCTTTTGATATGCCTCCCAATCGGGATAACGGAACTTCGAATACAGTAACAAAAAATGAGGAAGAAGAGGACAAAACGGATTTTACCCAAGTCCCTATCCGCAAAAACCTACAGGAGACCGCCTTCTTTTTTCCGCACTTGCAAACGGACAGCGAAGGCCATGTATCCTTTAGTTTTACCTCCCCAGAAGCCTTGACAAGCTGGAAACTGCAACTTCTGGGACATACCAAAGACCTTAACAGCGGGTATAAGCAACTGGAGGCCGTTACCCAAAAGGAGTTAATGGTCCTACCCAACCTACCCCGGTTTTTACGGGAGGGCGATGCCATTACCGTCAGTACCAAAATTGCCAACCTGAGCAAAGAACAGCTTTCCGGCAAGGCCAAGCTACAACTTACCGATGCTGTAACAGGAAAGGATATTACACAAAAAATATTGACCCCCTCCGCCTTCGGCACTTCCCCCCAAGGGGGAGGAACCCAAATGGAGCAATCTTTTGTCATCGATTCTTTGGGCAACACCCAGGTATCCTGGAACCTAAAAATCCCTAAAGGACTCCAGGCAATCGAATATACTATAGTAGCCAAGGCCGGTGATTTTGGCGATGGGGAACACGGACTACTCCCCGTTTTGACCAACCGAATGCTGGTCACCGA
>JBCCZF010000351.1:0-4274 GCA_039188035.1 Bacteroidota bacterium
AAGTAGGCCCGTATGCTTTATTATCGAAAAGCTTTTTGAGGGATTATGTTCCTTATAAATGCCGGCGGGATTTTGCTTTTTGCCCCAAACATGCCTTATCCCCAAAAAGACGAATGCTCCTTTAGGCCGATCTGGATGGTGTATGGCTTGGCGATACCATCATTTATGTGGATTGGGCAACATGTTGTCCTAAAATTCCCTATATTTCATAAGAACAGTGTTGGCTGTGCGCTAAAAATGAAAATATTCCCCCTTGCAAGAAGATCTTCTCCATTTTATCTGGAAGTATAAGAAGTTTCCCCATACCCATCTGCGAACTACCAAGGATGAGCCCATACATCTTGTGCACCTGGGAACCCATAACTATTTGGCAGGCCCGGATTTCTTGAATGCCCGGATAGGTTTAGGAAATCAAATGTGGGCCGGCAACGTGGAAATTCACGTAAAATCCTCGGACTGGTATGCCCATGGCCACGAAGGGGATACCAAGTATAACAACGTAATCCTACATGTAGTTTGGGAGCACGATATGCCCGTTTATCGAAAGGATAAGGAGGAAATAGCCACTTTGGAACTCAAGAACTACGTGCCTCAATCATTACTCGTATCGTATAACCATTTGTTGGATAAGCAGGGTAAACAATTCATCAATTGCGAAAGGGAAATACGTCACGTGGATACCTTTGTGGTCGTCAATTGGCTGGAAAGGCTGTATTTTGAGCGTTTGGAACGAAAGGCCCGGGAAATCGAGGAGGAACTGGTACGTACCAAGAACAATTGGGAACAGGTTCTTTTTATTCTTTTGCTAAAAAACGTTGGATCTCCAATAAACAAAGACGCTTTTTCAAGCCTGGCCAACGCCCTTGATTTTTCTATAGTTCGAAAGATTCAGGATAGTCCTTTTAAATTGGAAAGCGTATTTTTTGGTCTTTCCGGGCTTTTGGAAGAAACCCATACGGATACCTATTACCTAGAATTACAAAGGGAGTATAACTACTTAGAGAACAAATTTGGTCTGGATTCGGAACACGTATTAAGACCAGATTTCTTTAAACTGCGTCCTCCAAACTTCCCCACGGTTCGGTTGTCCCAATTGGCCAGTATTTATGGCCGTCATGCCAACCTGTTTGCCAAAGTGATGCAGATTTCCCATATTAATGAGTATTATGACGTGTTTCAAGTCGCTGCCAGTGCCTATTGGGATAACCATTATACCTTTGGTAGGGAATCAAAAAAAAACAAAAAAAGGCTCACCAAAAATTTTATAGACCTTCTTTTGATCAATACCGTATTTCCTTTAAAATTTTGCTACAATAGATATAGGGGCAATAACGTGAATATGGGTATTATTCCCCTTATTTCGCAATTGAAAGCAGAAAGGAACCGTATTGTGGACGGGTTTAAAAATGTGGGGTTCCAGGCAGGCAATGCCATGGAAAGTCAGTCCGCTTTACAACTTTACACGGCATATTGTGCCAAGAACAGATGTTTGCATTGTGCCGTTGGGGGTATATTGGTTCGGGGTGCTTCGGGAGATGGCCCAGCCGCCTATGCACATGTGGAATAGGTGCCGTTTGCAGTTTTTTTTTATTTTAGGCCCATGAAGGTATTTTATACTATTCTATACTATTTTCAGAAACGGGGTTTTGAGGTATGTCGGCGAATTGCCGAAAGATTGGGCATACGGGCCCGAGTTGTCCGGACCTCGTTCATTTATCTCACTTTTGTAACCTTGGGATTTGGTTTTGCCTTATACCTCTTTCTTGCCTTTTGGTTGCGGATAAAGGATTTGATCTATACGAAACGAACCTCTGTATTTGATTTGTAACTTATGCTAAAACTCTTTCTTTCCAGAATCTATTTGGCCCTTTTCCTAATGGTTGGCGTATTGGTTTTTGGTATTTTAGGGTACAGGTACATTTCGGACTATTCTTGGATCGATGCCTTTTATATGACCATTATTACGGTCACCACCGTAGGTTTTTCCGAGGTAAGGCCCATGGGTATCTACGGCAAGGTGTTTACGGTAGTCCTGATTGTATCAAGTGTCTTTATCTTTGCCTTTGGCCTGTCCGTTATCACCGAATACATTTTAAGCAAAAATTCACTACAACTCCTAAAAAACAGAAAAGTGAAGCATCGGATAAACAATCTCACCAAACATGTTATCGTCTGCGGATACGGTAGGAATGGCAGGCAGGCCGTGGAACGACTACGTGCCTATAAAAGACCTTTTGTGGTAATAGAGCGAAATAAGGAACTCATTGAAAAGTATGAGGACGAAGCCCTCTTTGTGGAAGGGGACGCCAACACGGATGAGATTTTGCTTAAAGCGAGCATTGATCGGGCGCAATATTTAATTGCCGCACTGCCTGACGATGCCGCAAACCTATTCGTAGTACTTTCCGCGCGCCAGCTTAAAAAAGACTTGTTCATAATCAGTAGGGCCTCCGAGGTGACTTCCCAGAAAAAACTGAGGCTCGCCGGAGCGGATAAGGTAATTATGCCGGATCGGATAGGAGGGGACCATATGGCTTCCCTGGTCGTAAGCCCGGATTTGATCACATTTATGGACAAACTTTCAACCGGAGGTGGGAATACTACAAATTTAGAGGAAGTGCCTATTGAGGACTTTAAGGACAATGTGGACGGTATTTCGTTACGGGATCTGGATCTACGAAGAAAAACAGGCTGTACCATTATTGGCTATATTGATCCCCTAGGAAAATATTTGATCAACCCCGAGGCCGACATGCAGTTGCAACCCAATAGCAAGGTAATTGTCCTGGGCCGTCCGGAACAGATTCAAAAACTTAACGCAATGTTCCATATTGAGGTACCCACCTAGCCCAGTATGTCTTTTTGCGCCGGAAATAGGATTCTGGATCTTCTTGTTATTTTTGATTGGGTAGATTTTTTTTTGGATATTGCCAAATCAACCCTTTTTAGGGTACGATTCTTTAAAAGAATCCCTAACATCAAAAACCAAATGTATGAAAAACCGTTCGCTTTCCCTTATCGTCTTTTTGGTCCCTATCCTTGCCTTGGCACAAGAATCCGCCGAAAAAGGCATAGACCAGCGTATTGATGAGGCTTTTGGGAATGCCACGGGATGGTTCGTGAACTTCATATTCTATCAGATTCCGTTTACAGACGATATTAAAGTATATTGGGTGCTTTTTCCCCTTATTATAGGAGCCTCCTATTTTACCATTTACTTCAAGTTCATCAATTTTAGGGGCTTTCTTACTTCCATAAATATCGTACGGGGCAAGTATGATGAGATAGACCATCATGAGCCCTTATCCATGAAAGGGGACCCAACCCCGGGGGACGATGTTTTACAGACCATGGCCGTGGAAGGACATACGGGGGAAGTGTCCCATTTTCAGGCCCTTACCGCTGCCCTTTCCGCTACCGTGGGGTTAGGGAATATCGCCGGGGTGGCCATTGCGGTTTCCATTGGTGGCGCAGGGGCTACCTTTTGGATGATAGTAGCCGGATTTTTGGGTATGGCCTCAAAATTTGTGGAATGTACCCTTGGAGTGAAATATCGTGATATAGAGGCCGATGGTACGGTATATGGCGGGCCCATGTATTACTTAAGAAAAGGTTTGGATACGATGGGACGGGAAAGACTGGGAAAGATATTGGCCGTCCTTTTTGCCATTTTTGTGGTGGGGGGATCCTTTGGAGGCGGGAATATGTTTCAAGTAAACCAGGCCTTCCAATTGGTGGAGAACATAACAGGCGGGAGTGAATCCTTTTGGTTCGGCAAAGGCTGGTTGTTTGGTGTTATCATGGCTGTTTTGGTAGGTATTGTCATCATTGGGGGCATCAAGAAAATTGCTAAGGTCACGGATAAAATCGTACCCTTTATGGTGGTGATTTATGTGGGTGCCGCGTTGTTTGTCCTAGTTGCCAAGTACGATATGATCGGGGATGCATTTATGCAAATCATTGACGGTGCCTTTAGTCCGGTGGGTGTGGTAGGTGGCGCGGTTGGCGTGTTGGTCCAAGGGTTCAGGCGTGCCGCTTTTTCCAATGAGGCCGGAGTGGGCTCCGCTTCGATCGCCCATTCCGCCGTAAAGACCAAGTTTCCCGCCTCCGAGGGCATGGTTGCCCTATTGGAACCTTTTGTAGATACCGTGGTGGTATGTACCATGACCGCCCTGGTGTTGATCATTACCTAATGGCCTGACCACCGCCGCCTTTCTCGCCAAGTCCGGGCTCGATGTAGTTTGCGTCGAGAAAAACGACTACATCGGCGGCGC
>JBCCZF010000352.1:0-4266 GCA_039188035.1 Bacteroidota bacterium
GAAAAATTTGAGTTGATCGGTTTTTACGACCCCGACGCCATTACGGCCCAACAACTTACCCAAGAATTTGGGTATACCTACTTTGAAAACGTCAATACATTGATCGATGCGGTAGATGTCGTAGATATCGTGACCCCTACCCTTTCCCACTACGATTGTTCCAAAAAAGCCATAGAAAAAGGTAGGCATGTTTTTTTGGAGAAACCCATCACCAAAACCCTCGAGGAGGCCGAAGCGTTGATCGCATTGGAGAAAAAGTATGGTGTAAAAGGACAGGTTGGCCACGTAGAGCGCTTCAATCCCGCTTTTACGGCAGTAAAGGACATGATCAATTCCCCGATGTTTATAGAGACCCACCGCCTCGCGGAATTTAATCCTAGGGGTACGGATGTGCCCGTAGTCCTAGATCTTATGATCCACGATATCGATGCCATCCTAAGTGTTGTGGATTCCCCGGTAAAACAAATCAATGCCAGTGGCGTTTCAGTGATTAGTCAATCCCCTGATATTGCCAATGCCCGACTAGAATTCGAGAATGGATGTGTGGCCAACCTTACCGCCAGTAGGATTTCCTTAAAAAACATGCGCAAGTCGCGCTTCTTCCAAAGGGACGCCTATATTTCCGTGGATTTCCTGGAGAAAAAGGTGGAAGTGGTGAAAATGAAGGATGCGCCTGAAGTGCCTGGGGAATTCGATATGATTTTACAAAATGCCGAAGGAGAAAAAAAACAAATCTATTTTGAAAACCCGGAAATCCAGGAAAACAATGCCATTTTAGACGAACTGGAAACCTTTGCCGATGCCATAAACAACAACACACGGCCGGTGGTTTCCCTGGAGCAGGGAACAAATGCACTGCGTGTGGCCTTGGGGATTATTGCTTCCTTCTAAGGAGAAGTACCTGCTTTGGATGGGAACATACACGATTTTAAATGGATACTATGAAACAGATAGCGGTCATTGGAGCAGGAACTATGGGAAATGGTATTGCCCATGTCTTTGCCCAATACGGATATCCGGTACATTTGATAGACCTTGACCAACACGCGCTTGATCGCGGGATGGCCGCTATTAACCGGAATTTAGATCGGATGGTGGCCAAAGAGAGGATCAATGCAGATGGAAAAAGGGAAACCCTGGCTCGAATCAAGACTTTTACGCTTCTTGAGGAAGGTGCCAAAGAGGCCGATATTGTAGTAGAGGCCGCTTCCGAAAATCTGGAAACGAAGTGTTCCATTTTTAAGGATTTGGACGTTGTTTGCAAACCGGACACCCTGTTAACCACCAATACGTCATCCATATCGATCACTGAAATCGCGGCCGTTACCCGTAAACCGGACAAGGTTATGGGGATGCATTTTATGAACCCGGTCCCTATAATGCCCTTGGTGGAATTGATCAAAGGCTTTGATACCTCGGAGCGTACCACGACTACGGTTATGGGTCTTTGTGAAAGTCTCGAAAAAAGCCCGGTCATCGTTAACGACTATCCCGGTTTTGTGGCCAACCGAATTTTAATGCCCATGATCAACGAAGCTATTGAAACCCTGTTTCATGGGGTTTCCGGCGTACGGGAAATCGATACGGTAATGAAATTGGGAATGGCCCATCCCATGGGACCTTTACAATTGGCTGATTTTATCGGGTTGGATGTGTGTTTATCCATCCTCAACGTCATGTATGCCGGTTTCAGGAATCCCAAATATGCCCCTTCCCCCCTCTTGGTGAATATGGTGACCGCAGGAAAATTAGGGGTAAAATCCGGGGAAGGCTTTTATGACTATTCGGAATCCAAAAAGGCGGAACGAGTATCCGCACAGTTTTGCTAATCCCCTCCCCGAGACTTTTCCATGGCTACTATTAAACCCTTTAAGGCCATACGGCCCACCCCGGACAAAGCTGCTTTTGTGGCTTCGCGATCCTATCAGGAGTATTCCAGGAGGGAATTGCAGGCCACGTTGGACTTTAATCCCTTTTCCTTTTTGCATATCATTAACCCCGGATATCGTTATCATAAAAGGATAAAGGGCACCCAACGTTTTAAATTGGTGTACAATCGTTATTTGGAGTTTTTGGAGGACAATATCCTCTTAAAGGATGCCCAGGACTGTCTTTACCTGTATGAGGTAAAAAAGGACGATTTTAACTGCTGCGGGGTTTTCTGTGCCACTAGTGTTGCCGATTACCGGGCAAATACGATCAAGAAGCACGAAGATACCCTAAAAGATAGGGAGGAACTTTTTGCCCACTATTTGGATACCGTGAAGTTCAATGCAGAACCCGTACTCATGACCTATGCGGACAATACCTTTGTGCAAGGCATTATAAAGAAAGAAAGACAAAAAGAGCCCGAATACCATTTTACTACCACGGATAAAGTAACACACACCTTATGGGTGATTTCGGATAAAGCCATGGTACAAGGACTTGTGGACGCCTTTTCCAAAATAGAATCACTTTATATTGCGGATGGCCATCACCGAAGTGCCTCCTCGGATCTTTTGGCGAAAAAGCAGCAGGAAAAAAACCCGGACCACAACGGAAAAGAACCTTATAATTTTTTTATGGGGTACCTAATCCCGGAATCGGAAATCCGCATTTATGGCTTTAACCGTATGGTCAAAGATCTCAACGGTCTGGACAAGGAAGAGTTTTTAATGCGGCTCGACGAATTTTTTCGCATCAAGACCAACCAAAACTCGCTGTATAAGCCTTCGAAAAAACATCATTTTGGAATGTATTTGGATGGAGCGTTCTACAGATTGTACCTTCGGAAAAAGGTATATCCCTTTACGGATGCCCTAAGTGCATTGGATACGCAAATCCTTTTCAAGACCATCTTGGAACCCATTTTGGGCGTTACCGACCTTAGGAAGGATAAACGGATCCACTATGGGTATGGCAAGAACAATATCCTTCGCATGAAGGACGAAGTGGACAAAGGGAATTTTGCCGTTGGTTTTAGTCTTATGCCCATTACGATTACCGAAATAAAAGCCATGGCGGATGCGGGATTGACCATGCCCCCAAAAAGCACGTTTATAGAACCCAAGCTGCGAAGCGGCCTGGCCATATATGAGTTGTAACCTAAGAGACGATAGCCCATGTCCATAGCGGAAAATGTACAGCGACTAAAAAACGAACTTCCAGCAGAGGTTACCCTGGTGGCGGTATCGAAGACCAAACCGGTATCCCACATTTTACAGGCTTACGAGGTCGGTCATCGGGTCTTTGGGGAAAACAAGGTCCAGGAAATGGTTCAGAAGTGGGAAGCATTGCCCAAAGATATCCAATGGCATATGATCGGGCATCTTCAACGGAATAAGGTGAAGTACATGGCCCACTTTGTAGACCTTATCCATGGGGTGGACAGTTTAAAACTCCTGCTGGAAATCGACAAAAGGGCCAGGCAGCACCAGCGCACAATTGACTGCCTCTTACAGGTCCATATTGCCAAAGAGGAAACCAAATTTGGCCTGGATGTAGAGGAACTCCATCAACTACTATCCTCCAATACCTTTCAAAAAATGGAAAACATACGGGTGGTGGGTCTTATGGGGATGGCTACCTTTACCCAGGATAGGGTACAGATTAAAAAGGAGTTTGGACTTTTGAAAGATCTCTTTGACCAGCTACGGCGAACCATTCCGAATATGCATGTCCTTTCCATGGGAATGAGCGCGGATTACGACCTGGCCATAGCCGAAGGAAGTACCATGGTACGCGTTGGAAGCAAAATTTTTGGGGCCCGTGATTCGGTCACTCCGAAATAAATTGAAAAAGGTTCTATTGGACCGGTTCCTTTTTGGTCCGATCCGCGAAACAGGGAATCCCTATCTTTGTCACGAATCGTTAAATCTGCTACGAGCCATTTTTTAAAAAGTTACATATGATATACCGCTTCCAATCGAATATCACGTAATAAACCGAGTTGTATGTACGCCGTATTGGATATAGAGACTACAGGGGGAAAATACAATGAGGAGGGGATTACGGAAATAGCCATACACCGGTTTGATGGCCAGGTAGTGCTGGATACGTTTATCAGCCTAGTGAATCCGGAACGGGAAATCCAACCCTTTGTTGCCAGACTTACCGGTATCAATGCCAAAATGCTGCGCTCTGCGCCCAAGTTCCACGAAGTGGCCAAGCGTATTGTAGAGATTACGGAGGGTGCTACCCTTGTGGCGCATAATGCCCAATTTGACTATCGCATCCTCCGCACGGAATTTAGACGCCTTGGGTACAATTTTGAGCGTAAGACCC
>JBCCZF010000353.1:0-4265 GCA_039188035.1 Bacteroidota bacterium
GTTTGATTCCAAATTTGACCGAAACATGCAGGGGTTGGAGGAATCCCTAACGGAAGAGGAGATTGCGGGATTCAATCTGTTCATGGGAAAAGCGGCCTGTGCCACCTGTCACTTCCCGCCCACCTTCAATGGTACCGTGCCGCCCCATTATGCCGAAACGGAGTTTGAAAATCTTGGGGTGACCCAAACAGCTGATTTTGAACATCCCGTTTTGGATGGAGATCCCGGGCAGTATTATCCTTATGAAGTGGAGGAAAGACGAAACTTCTTTAAAACGGCTACCGTTAGAAACGCAGAACTTACCGCTCCGTATATGCACAATGGGGCTTACAATACGCTTGAAGAGGTAGTCAACTTCTACAATGTTGGTGGCGGGGCCGGCATGGGGTTGGATGTCCCTTACCAGACACTGCCACCGGACTCCCTGAATCTATCGGAAAGGGAATCCAAGGCTTTAATTGCCTTTATGGGAACACTAACGGACAAACAATTCGGGGATTCAAAGTGAATACGTTGTGCGATACTGCCTTTTTTAAGCTGAACCCACTGACTTGAAACCTGAAACTTTGAACCTGAAACAAAAGTAGCAGTAACCCGTCGCGGCATGCAGTAGTCCCCAATGAAACTGCTTATACTTTGGACCCGTTATACGCTGTGCACGGTGCCCAATGTTGTCCTGTTAAGGGTGAACTAAATTTGCACACTGCAACGGTCAACTTTTCAATTGACCCATAAACGGAATCCTGAAGTCTGTCCTGCGGGCAACCTTGAACTTGGTACATTAAACCTGGAACTACCGTACCTCCACCAAAATAGGGCAATGATCGCTGTGTTTGGCCTCGGAAAGGATAACGGAACGTTGCAATCTATGCCTTAGGGGTTCGCTTACCATGCCGTAATCCAAGCGCCATCCCTTATTGTTATTCCGTGCATTGGCCCTGTAACTCCACCAGGTATAGTTATGGGGTTCGGTATTAAAATGCCGAAAGCTGTCTATGAAACCGCTTTTAATGAAATTGCCGATCCATTCGCGTTCCACTGGTAAAAAGCCTGAAACATTCTTGTTTCGCACAGGATCATGGATATCGATGGCCTCGTGGCAAATATTATAGTCTCCCAAAACAACTAGATTAGGACGGCTTTTGCGCAAGGTATCGGCGTACTTTTGAAAATCGGCCATATACGTAAGCTTGTGTTCCAAACGATCCAAATTGGTTCCTGAGGGAAGATACATGCTCATAATGGAAAGATCCCCAAAGTCCGCCCTAAGATTCCTACCTTCAAAATCCATATAATCGATTCCAGTACCTACTTCCACATGATCCGGTTTTTCCTTGGATAGGATGGCCACCCCGCTGTAGCCTTTCTTTTGGGCGCTAAACCAATAGGTATGGGTATAACCGGCATCCTCAAAAAGCGAAAGGTCCAATTGTTCCTTCAGGGCCTTGATCTCCTGGAGGCATACCACGTCGGGGTCGGTGGCCTTCAACCAATCCAAAAAACCTTTGTTCAATGCGGCCCGGATACCGTTTACATTATAGGATACTATGGTCATCAATTGTGATTTTCCCCGAAAAATACGGAATGTGTATAGAACAAGGGCAAATATAATTTGATATTTCCCCATGGCCCCACACTTTGGAACAGGATTTGATTCCCTTGCGGTATCCTTTACTTTTAAGCCATGAAAAAGTACATCCTTCCTTTGGTGTTGCTAGGCCTTTTGGAGTTAAATGCCCAGGCCTATCCCCGCTTGGGCGACCCACACGAGCTTAAGTTCAACATTGGGGGTTTTCTTGCCACCACGGGAATAGAGGGATCCTATGAGTATTTCCTTAACGAGGATGTTAGCCTAGGGGGAACTTTATATGTTGATGGGGATGCGGAGGATTTTAACGGCAATTTTGGCATTGGGCCAAACCTCAGGGCCTATTTTGGGTTTCAGCCCCGCAGCGGTTTTTTTGCCGAGACCTTTATGCTGTATTATACGGGGGAGGACCAGGATGGCACCAACAATGGCATTGCCTTCAACAACACCTACAACACCTGGGCCCTGGGATTGGGACTCGGTAAAAAGTGGGTGACGCGCAGCCAGCGTTTTACCTTGGAGCTCCATGGGGGCCTGGGACGGAATCTAAACCCAGAGGATTTTCAGGATTCCTTTATGTACCGTTTGGGCCTTTCCGTAGGGTTCCGATTTTAATGCCTATTTTAGTCCCTTATTTGTCCGGAATGAGGGTGTTTTTGATGCTTTTGATGCTTGTTTTTATGGGGACTCTCCAGTCCCAGAAAACCCAGGAAGCAGATAGTATTACCCGCTTGGATGAGGTTGTCTTACGGGATACCCTAGCCGTACAAAGTGCAACCGGCATAACCCCTTCCGAGATTCTTGGCCCAGCAACTTTTCAAAACTACAGCCCCGTGGAAATGGTCTCGGCCATGAACGAAGTCCCCGGGGTGTATGTCCTCTCGGGAGCCTTGAATACCAATCGCATCACTATTCGCGGTATCGGGGCGCGAACCCTGTTCGGAACGGACAAATTACGCATGTACTACAATGATATTCCCGTAACCAATGGTACGGGTACTTCGGAAATAGAGGCCTTTGATCTGGAAAACCTAGGACAAATCGAAATCATTAAAGGCCCCAAGGGAACCGCTTTTGGAAGTAATCTGGGTGGTGCCATAGTCCTTAGCCCCAAAAAGGCATTGTTACAATCCACTACACTACGCAATAGTTTTAACGTAGGCTCCTATGGCTTGATCAAGAACAATTTAGCCCTTAACCATTTTGATGGCAAGTTGCGCCTTAATCTGCAATACGGGCATATGGAAATCGATGGCTATCGCGAAAACAACCGCTTTGAACGGGACGGGGTATTATTGAACGCCTCTTACCTGATCAACGACCGAAACAAAATGACTTTTCTGGTCAATCACATCGATTATTCGGCCCAGATCGCCAGTTCCCTGGGCGCTACGGTTTTTGCGGAAAACCCCCGCCAAGCCGCATTTACCTGGGGCGCCGCCCAAGGCTTCGAGGCAAACAATCTCACGCTGGTTGGGCTTAATTATGTCCATACCTTTGGCAAAAAACTGAAAAATTCCACGAGTATCTTCTATTCCTATCTGGACCACTATGAACCGCGGCCTTTTGGCATTTTGGACGAGTTTACCCACGGATACGGCTTTCGCACCCGGTTTTCGGGATCCATGGACTTTTTTGGGATTCCAACCGAGTACACGCTGGGCGCGGAACTTTTTAAGGATGAATACAACTGGGACGAATTTGAAAACCTATACCGGGAAAACAACGGTAACGGAAGCCTTCAGGGCAGTGCTTTTGCCGCCAACAAGGAGTTCAGGACGCAGCTAAACGGTTTTGCTACCTGGCTCCTATCCTTTACCGAAATCTTTTCCGCCCAATTGGGCCTTGCCGTAAACAAGACAGACTATGATTTTCGGGATCTTTTCAACACAGGCCCGGACAATCAAAACGCCGAGCGGGACTTTAGCGCCATTGTGCTTCCCAGCCTGGACCTCAATTATAACATCACCGGGAACCATACCCTGTTTGCCAACCTAAGCCGTGGGTTTTCCAATCCCACGGTGGCCGAAACACTTACCCCGGATGGTGTTATCAATCCCGATATTGCCCAGGAAACCGGCTTTAACTATGAATTGGGTACGCAATGGTATGCAAACAACAGGAAATTGCGTTTGGATTTGGCGGTGTATCGGATGGATGTCCGCAATCTTCTGGTGGCCGAACGTGTGAACGAGGACCAGTTTATTGGACGGAATGCAGGGAAGACGCGCCATCGTGGGTTGGAGGCGGCCTTGCGATATCGTTTTACGCTCTCCCCAAACATTCAACTTTCCCCATTTGCCAACTACACTTTCAATGACCACGAATTTGTGGAATTTGTGGACGGGGGTGACGATTTTTCAGGAAATCCGTTGACAGGGGTTCCCAAACATCGCATAACATCCGGACTTCAAGGCCAGTTTTTTCGGCATTTCTATTGCAATCTTACCCACCAATATGTGGGATCTATCCCCTTAACGGACGCCAATACCATCTCCAGTGATTCCTTCCATGTCTTCAATATGCGAATGGGGTTCCAGCAAAGACTTACGGATACATTTAGCCTGGGCCTGGATCTGGGAATTCAAAATCTAGGGGATACCCTGTATGCCCAGTCCGTCTTGATCAATGCCCCAAGTTTTGGAGGCAATGAACCCCGTTATTTTTATCCCGGGAA